>NC_013892.1:905463-1207285 GCF_000027225.1 Xenorhabdus bovienii SS-2004 | reverse complement strand
GAGCGGGGTATCAGACAGCTCTAATTTAACTAGTGGGTGAGGTTTTACGCCGTAACGCTCAAATCGCAGATCATCCAGTGTTGACCATGTAGGGCGTTTGCAGTCTGTCAGCCTAGTGACATAGAGATGATTACTACGTTGCCGAACCGCAAAATGCTTCCTCTCATCCCGTCGCCGTCTTCTGGCATAGGAAATTGCCTCGTTAAAGTTGTCGAATGTCATGTCTCCAGCTCCCATATCTGGACATCCAAATAGCCTCCAGAAACTCGTTCACCTCGCCTGATCCGCATATCATCAATTTGGCCGTCATCAACCCAGAAATTGGCATAAGTTAACGAGTCGAAAACCGCTTTAGGCAGGTTATCGAGGTCTCTCTGTCGTCTGTCCGGGGGATTTGCTGTAATTGAGATTTTGATGCGAGACTGGGTACTGATATTGAGGTTTTGCTGCTGAATGATGTTACTGATTTGCTGTCGGTAGGTGATGCCTTTCTCTGATATGTAGTGACTCCGCTTTGTGTGCCGCCAGTAGGTGTTATTCGATGGAGGCCACGGCAATTTTAGATTGTAGGTTTTCATAATGCTCCAATTAATCCCCTCCTGGTCAGTTCCTTGACGGTAAGAACAATAGACCTGTCCATCTCGTGTCTACGCTCGTCTCTGCTCATGTCGGTTCCATTGTCGATAGCATGATGGCATTCAGGACACAGAGCTGCCGTGAGACTATCATCAACCTTCAATCCCATTCCCTTTCCTTCGTTCCGGTGGGCTACCTGAATGCCGAATCTCCCACATCTAACACAGCATTCAATTTGACCAACTGCTGCCAGCCATTTTTTACTGCGGTAGGTTTTCTGTTTCACTCTATCCTCCTAACACTATCCCCATAATCAGCATGGCTGCTATCCAAAACCCGAAGAATATTAGGTATTTCATTTGATTTGCTCCATATGCAGCCCATGCCCAAATACCGCGCCTGTGTCGATATAAAGCTGGTTCCAGTGTTTTGCTGGGATTGCAGCGGGAGTGTGGCCAAATATAAACAGGTCAGCCCCTGTAATTTCTCCACTGATATCAACACCAGCATTGTAAATCCGGCCTCGGTTCCAGATGACATCAAACCAGTCAACCTCTTTGCCGAACTCATATTCGTCATCGGGGTAGTCGGCATGGGCGATCACTATTTTCTTGTGTCCTGCGTTGACCTCGATAATTAACGGCAGCTGTTCAGCTTTCGCTAAGAGCGCTTTTGCCAGTATTTCCTGCTCATAATCCAAGTAGAGAAACCAGTGACCGCCATTTTGGAACCAGAGGTCACTATCGCCATTGTGAAATAGCGCATCTATCGCCATTTGCTCATGATTACCCCGAACCGCCCTGAACCACGGTTGAGTTATCAGGTCGAGGCATTCGACATTTCGATCCCCCCTGTCAATCAGGTCGCCCACTGATATCAACAAATCATTTTCATAATTAAAATCAATCTGTTGCATTTTATCCGTCAGTAACTGATAGCACCCGTGGAGGTCGCCGACTACAAAAATACTCTGATATCGATCCCCATTGATTTTCAGGTAATTTCCATTTCTGATTTCGTTCACCGTTCTTGCTCCTCTTTGAGTTTCATATACTCGCTGTCATGCGGAATTGTCACAAAACAACCTAATCCAGCAGCCCATTGTTCAACCTGCTCCATGAATCGAAACATCTCGCCTGTGTCCAATTTGGAGGTCTGGCGCAGTGTCCTGACACGCTCTGGTTCCTGAGTTCTGGCATCAATCCGCTCCACTGCCTCATAGCCCAAAAATGTGTGTTTCATCATTTCCTTGACTTCATCCGGTGAGAATTTAGCGCCATTAGATTTCAGAAAACGACTAATCTCGCCAAACCACATATGTGCGGTCGCGTTCTGAGATAATGAGCGGGTGTTTTTCCACGGTTTGATAATAATGCGGTGAGGTTGGTTTGTTGCGAGAACTTCTTTGAGTTGTTGCCATGCGGTGTGTTTGGTTGATTCATGGAATAGAAAATTACACTCCATTCCTAACCTCCGTTATTTGCCCTCTGGTTCCATGCCTGAATTGCTGCGTGTGCGTCAGTTCCATAAACTGAATTGCCGCATCTGTAACACTCTACAAAATTACAGGGGCGGATCCCATTTATCGCCAAAAAATCGTCGCTGTCACATTCAGGACACAACTCAAGCCGTGTCATACCCCCTCCACCAGCTCATCTGGTATCTCTATCTCATCACCCAACTTAGCAGCCACTACCGCGCGACAGATGGCGATTTGTGGGGTGCTGCCATCTTCAATTACACTTTCAAACTTTTCATAATTAAATATGTATGCCGACCAGACTTCGTTTACTGAATTAAAATACAATTCAATATGGTATTTCTCAATCAACTCGCCACACTGAGACCAGTTAGTTGATGGAGAGTAAGATTTTGCTTCACCGTTGAACTCAATACGCATTTTCCCACAAAAATCAATAGTAACTATGGACGTTAAAAATGACTCCATTGTGACGTTGTTATTACCAATCCATCCATATTCAGCATCACTAGGGCGGCCAAAAATATAAATATCCATATCTGTCGCTTTAGCTACGGAAAAATCCAACGCCCGACCAGTCAGCTCACTCGTTTTTAGTTTCATTTCACCCCCTCCAAATGATCAATGAATATTGCGTACTTACCTTCAATCTCCCAAAACTGGCCTTTTTTGTCGGTCATCTGATACCACAAGCCGGGATTAAATTTTCCAGTAACACGTCGCGCTCTGACAAAATAGCCATCCCGATGCGGGTTAATTTCTCCCGCCCACGGATTGCGCATGTGGTCACCAAACTGCGGCTTACGTCCATTGTTGATTTTGACGGCATCTGCTGCCCTTTCTTTTTCACGTTCATGTAGTAGATCTAGACTCATCTCAAAAGTCCTTATGGTGGGGTTAAACGTTAGCGCCTTTCGCGAAGCGCTTTTGTGGTTTATCGTTGCTATGACAGATCCGCGCGGCCTCGTCCTGATCAGTCGGCATGAAATGACCATGTTTGAAACGCTGATAGACCGTTCCAAGCTGCCCGAACCTGTTTTTTGTAACAATAATTTCAGCATAGGGCGCTGCGGGGGAATTCTCATTGTACACCGCATCGCGATACAACATGATGATGCTGTCCGCATCTTGCTCAATACTGCCGGAATCTCGTAAGTCTGCGTTGACCGGACGCCTATCTGCGCGCTTTTCAACATCGCGGGATAGCTGGCTCAGGGCTATAACAGGCGTTTTTAGGTCTTTCGCCAGTCGTTTTAAGCTGGAAGAAATATGCGCCACGGCCAGATCATTACGCTCTGCCTTTGGTTTATCAATCAGCCCCAGATAATCAACCATGATGAGAGATAATGCCGGATGTGCTTTCTTGTGGCGCCGTGAAATTGAAGCAATTTGCTCCACCGTCAATTTACTGGCATCAATGATCCATACATCCAGATTTTGTAATCGCCTCAGTCCAACAGTAACCCAATCCCAGCCCTCATCATCCAGTCGGGCAGGATTTCGTAAAGCTGATACTGGCAGGTTAGCGGCTCCAGCCAACTGGCGTTCGATAATCTGCTGGGAATCCATTTCCATTGAGAAGATCAGTACACCGCGTTTCTGTTTGGTTCCTGTGATTGTCTGGTTTGCGACTCCCTCCGCGACTTTCAGCGCAAACTCTGTTTTACCCATGCCGGGGCGAGCAGCAACAATCACCAAATCGACGGGGTTTATACCACCGGTGATCTCGTCCAGCTCTTCAATGCCGGTCTTCAACGTGTCTGATTGCTCGCCATTTTTGAGGCGTTTCTCCAAAACCTCAGTGTAATCATCCAGTAACTCAGAAACATGCAGCGGACGGATCTCATCGCGTGGCTTACGCACCTCTGCAACTTGGGAAATAAACCAGTCCATAGACTCCGCTGCATTCTCAACCGTGCCACTCAGAATGCGTTCCTTAGCCTCATCAATTAACTCAATCATGAGCCTGCGCTCATAGTTGGCTGAAACTGTGTTCGCATAGCCAGTAAGGTTAGCGGCGCTGGGGCAGTTCTTGGCAGTCATCATGACATTGGCGAAATGATTTTCACCCATCGCATCAGCCACCATCAGAGAATCAATTAACCCTCTGGTTTTGGCCTGTGAGCGAATGGTTTTGAATAATTCTCGGTAGAACGGGGTAGCAAACGCCTCTGGCTCCAGTGTTGCCAATACATCACTGGCATCAGGTGTGAGTCCACTAATCAACAATCCGCCAATCACACTGGATTCAAAATCGTAATTATTCATGATCTCTCCCTACAAATTTTCCTTCACGAACGCCAGTTAGCGTTGTTTCTCTCAGCAAATAATCAATATCCGCCGTCCAGCCCCTGTCGTTTTCTCCAAAATAAAACGGACGAGCCATTTTCACGAATGCCTTAACGTAAGCTCTCCAGCCATCCACGTTCTGAGTGACTAGCTTTGAAATGATTTTCTTTAAGGCTCTTTGGCGTCTGCTATTGGCTTCTACAGCGTGTGGTAATTTCTCGCCAACCTCCTCGTTGTAGGCACTGAGGTATTCGTCGTAGTTGATGCTGGGAGTGGATTTTCGCTTTTTAGGTTTAGCCACCTCATCCTCATTCCCCTCTTGAGGGGTAAGGGGTGTATTATTGTCTTTCTTGTCTTTTGTAATATTGTCTTTTGTGTTTGACTGATTCGGTAAAGAGTCGTTTACTGATTCGGTAAAACTTTTCTTTACCGATTTGGTAAAACTTTTACCGAATCCGTTAAACTTGGTCTCCCACTCCGAAATGTTCTTGTTCATGCCCACCTGACGACCGTTTTGTATCAGCACTTTCATCTTGATTAACTGATTTTTTGCGGTAGAGCATTTAGTGCTGTCTTTGGTGGTCATTCGTTCGAACTGATCATTACCAATCCAGTCTATTTTTTTATTAAACCCGTAGGTTTTTCTCCAGATAGCAATCAAAATGTGCAACTGCGTTGCATTGAAGCCAGACAACAAAACGGCATCAAGAATGTCATTTGCTATTCTGGTGAACCCATCTTCAAGATTCGCCACTGTCACCGTCGGCCTCTCTTGCCTGTTTTTAGCTCCAAAATCAGCGTATGCAACGTTACTCATGGCGTTTCCCTCCGGTCAGTTCCTCGCGATGCTCCAGCCGCAATTTGGCATCCTCCAGAGCATCACGCAGTTTTTCACATCCCTGTTCGGTGACTAAACGAGCCTCCCGTTCGCGCGTGAGATTTTTATGCACTGCGCTGTGATTAAATTTCGGTTTCATGTATAATTACCTCTGTTAAATGTGTTGTTGAGAGGGACTTGCATACTTCCTCTCAGTCGTTAAATCGACATCTCAAGTTGCATTTCAGAAGCCTCGGTTGCTCGAACAGCCGAGGTTTTTCTTTTTGGGTATCTGAGGTTATCCAATGCTGATAACAATTGGCTGGCTTCAATGCCTGTCAGAACAATGTTCGCCTCACATCCCGGCGCTGCAACGCTTCCTTCTGGTAACCCCAATTCCACAACCAACCTGCTAGCCAGTTTTACGATCCGGCTCTTTTCCCGACTCAATCCCGTTGGGTGAATTCCCATGTCTCTGGCTAACGGACTGTTTCCAGTTTCCGCGGCTGATTTGAACCAAAATGTTTCCAGCTCTTGGGGTTTACACGTAACGCGAGTATTGCGAGTTTTTGCGACTTCCATCTGCTACAGTTCCTATAGTTAAATTCAGTTAATGTTTGTTTATTAAATAAACAGGAATATCGTCTATCCTGAGATAGATGATGGTGAGTTGCTCCAAGAGCGCCTAGAGCGGATCGATAATGTTAAAGAGCGGTACTGGTTATGCTGAGAGCAGTTTTTTCCTGCTGATATCTAACAAATCGTTCGCCTGATATTTGCCATCAGAAATTTGTTGGATCTTCTCGGCATAGTTGGTCTTACCAAAAAACTCTGTCTTGGGGAGAAATCCGTTTTTAAGCCACTTATAAACGGCTCTTTCGCTAACTCCACATGCATGAGCTACTTCGGTAATGCCAATATTTTTAATTGGTTCTTCCAAAGATCGCATAGTCACTCCTTTATTTTCGTACTTTCAGTACACATTATGATTGAACTGAAAGTTTTTTCAAGTGGATTATCATCGTACTTATGGTACAGACAGAAAAAACGCGCGAACAATTTTCCCAGCGGCTGGCGCAAGCCTGTGAGCGGGCTGGTCTAAATGAACATGGTCGGGGAGCTGCGATAGTCAGAGCTTTAGGGGTGTCATCTAAGGCGGTGAGCAAATGGTTTAATTCGGAATCTTTACCTAGACAGGAAAAGATGAATGCTCTCGCTGATTACCTTAATGTCGATATCGTCTGGCTACAGCATGGTATAGATAATACCAGCGATAACGCTCGCCCAGAGAAAACACGGGAAGTTAAACCACTAGTTAGAAATCTAACTAAGGAACAAGAAGAACTATTAGAACTATTTGATAGGTTGCCGGCAGAAGAAGCTAAGCGTTTTTTGAAAGAAATGCAGACAAAAGCGGCACATTTTGATGCGATTTTTTCGGAAATGCTGGCAAAACGTGGCAGTAAAGCAAGTTAACAAAACATATATCAATAGTAAACAATCACTATTTGAAATGTTAACTATGTCATAAATTTTAATATAGGCTGCGAGGAGCGGCTTTCACCTTGTGTCACAAATTAGACAATTTTCGATCAAAAGGTTAACAGGATTGTGTAGGGTAAAATGGTTAAGCCTCAGTGTTCTGATGACACATTCTAGAGAGCGATAGATAAAATGGATAATTGACAGTGGCAAAATCTACAGATTACCTTCCTAGTCAGGCAGAAGTTGATAATGTGCTTTACTGTAAAAAGCAGGTTGATTTTACTGGTGTTAGATGGGGGGAGAAACCACCCCCAAATAAACCTTTTTTATGGTTACAAATGAGCCTGCTCCCAACAGACTCTGATGGTATACCTATTCAAGGGTTATCTGTTCTTATCCAGTGGAAACCAGATCATGAACCCAAACGGGAAGGAGATCCGGTTTATCCAAAGATAAATATCGTAGCTTTTTATAATAAAAAACGAGTTTTTGCTGTTGATACATATCCATTTGATGGACATACAAATCGTTACAGAATAGACCACCCAGACTTTAAAGAGTATGTATTAGGCGCTCATTATCATATTTACTACGAAGAAGCAGGGCATTATAGTGGAGTAGGATTTCCAATCAAAAGCAACATAAAGCCAGATGATTTGCTTGGATATTGGAATTTTTTCTGTGAGAAACTAAATATTACTTGTATAGGAAAACTGCCATTACCTTTAGAAAATGATTCTGGACAAATAGGATTACCGTTATGATGTGCTCAACTGTGATATCAAATCTAGGGTTCGAATGCCACCCAATTGGCTCTGAGCTACTGAGAATAATTAGCCCCTTCACATATTGTGATGATGGCGAGCATGTTGGTGCCTTTGTCAAAGAGATAAATGGTAAGTATTTAGTAAGTGACAGGTGTGATACTTTAATGAACATGGAAGCCAGAGGAATCTCACTTACAAAAAAAAGAATCGAAGAAATCAGAGCCTTCCTAAAGAACCAAGGCTCTGAATTGAATGAAAGAGGTGAGATTATTGGTTGGGCGACAGAAGATACTGTTGGCTCCGTAACTTCTGGCGTTATTAGAGCTGGAATCATAGCATCCACTTTATCACAAGATTGGCACCAACCAGTGCAAGCAGAAAAATTTGAAGGTCAAGTTATAAACTTTTTATATCATACTGAACTAAAAGATATTATTTCTTTACGAGGTTCAGTTATGGGTATGAGTGGGCATCAAATAGTTATACCAGTGACGATTAACACACCAACACCTAAGTATATCTTCACATCCAGCGTGAAAAAAAACGGTAGTTGGAACAGTGCCTATTCCTTGCTTGGCAAACTAATTGATCTTAAAAACTCCAATTCAGACTTGAATAATAGATATGTTGTTGTTGATAACGATTCGATAGGTGATCAAATTCAACAATTATCATTATTGTTTAATGAAACCAGTCATATCTTACCATTTACTAAAAGAGAGACGTGGGTGTCACGACTGGCAGCTTAAACATCTATATACAGCCCTCCCCGCGAGGGCTTTTTTGTGCCTGTTTATATCCTCCCTTTGGTCGATTAGTGACCCCAATCACAAATTAAAATAATCTCAAAAATTTATTTCCTTATCTAACAATTAGTTATGCCAAAAGTACTATATATTTAAAATAATTTGTACTTTTGGTACTTGTCTATTTCGTACTTTTGGTTCAATATATATTTATCAACGGCAGGAAGCCAAAACTAAAAGGAAATTCGCTCTTTAACATTACCGGAACAGATTCAGGCATTCTTGAATCAACCCCACTGAGTAGGTTTTGGGGTGTAGTGAATACGCAGACTGATGCGTTATTCCAGTGAGTTACAGCCAGTTCAGGATATTGAGCCGTTGTAACCCCATGCAGGAGATCAGCACCTGTCACTACACCACCAAAACTTATTTACGGAGGCGATATGACAACAGTAACCGTTATACGGAGTGACTACGCAACTCGTCGTTATGAGCGTAGAGCTGCTTTCTTGGCAAAGAAACAGGCAGCACAAAACCTTCAAAGCCGCTCAGTGGAAGAAATTATCGACTCAATTATCAAACCAGTAGACGAAATTGACGTACTGACGCAACTGATGATTGGGTTGAAGAAAGATATCAAGGACGACAACAACAGCGGATCTTGCTGCATGAGTGACGTAGCTCTTTACTCAACCAAGCAAAGAGCTGGCAATCGGATACTGGAGTCAGGCGGCGTTACTGCTAGGGGGTGATATGAAAATCGTGAAATCAAATCGGGTGGTTATTATGTACAGAACGGCAACTCAAGTTTCGCGGGTATCAAATGAATTAGCGGGCGGATTTATGTATTTCGCTAATGCACAGGATGCGATGGATACTGGGTTATTTTGTCAGAAACTGGTTTTTGATTATTGGTCTGGAGATGAACGCTGCGACTTTCTCGACAAGCTATTTGTCATCAAAAATTGGGATGAGTTAACTCCCGACGAAAAAAATATCGTCAATCAACAACAGTAACAGCGAGGTGAGTATGAATATTGAATTTATTAACGAAATTCGGGCATCAATGAAACGTGACCGTCAGTCTGATATTCGGTACGTAATTGAATGTAAAAGAAATTATCTAGATTTTCGTCAATGGGCTATGGATCATGAGCCACGTTCTGCTAGTCGTCGTGCATTGAATAGATTAGCTTGGCAACAGCGTAAATTCTACCGTAAGTGGATGGCTCTCAGTTGACTAACTCCAGCTCATTTACGAGTGGGCTGTGGTGAGTTAATAATAGGAGAATAACAATGAGTGAGAAAGTTGAAATTCGAGTAGAAGCACGCATCACGCGACAATATAACCAATGCTTTGAAATACCAGAATCAGAATACGCGAAAATTTGTGAAATAGAAGATTCTGATTTATCCATTTATGCACGCGAGCGGGCAATAGAAAAAATTTTGTTTGCAAATGGTTTTGAATACGATGAGTTTTATTCAGATGAAGATGAATCCGAAGATATTGAAGTAACATTAGAAGATAATGAATAAATACCAGCCTCGCCAATGCGAGGTTTTTTATTACCTGAATATAGGAGAAATTATGGATTGGATTAAATGTAGTGAGAGGTTGCCTGAAATACGAGACGACAGTGTAATAGTGTATTTCTCGAATGGAAGTATGGATATGGTTCATATTGAAGACTGTTTCAGAGATATTGGCGCTGGTGTCGATGAAAACGGTAATCAGCTCTGGACTAAATGGTATCTCAGCATAGGTATTACCCACTGGCAACCACTCCCAGAACCACCGACAGAAGAATGATGATGCTGAGTGATAAAAAACAGGAACTCGTTTCTGAATCATCTGGGCAGCTCAATGCACTAGGTATTAATCATACCATTGATATCTGTGGAACTATAACGGTACAAACAAAACAAGGAAAAGTTATTTACTATCCAACAAAAAACAAAATCCAATATAAAGGCACGGTCACCGCAGGTGGATTAAATAACGTTAAAAATTTGGTTGATTCATTAGGGTTATCTGGCGAAATAGCCCCACAAAAGAATAAACCGGATGAGATAACATTGAGGGATTATTTCGCAGCTCGGGCTATGGGCGCAGGTATCCGGCGTTACGATGGTTCGAAATTTGGTGGCGGTCAAAACGCACCGGATTATGAATATCTGGCCGTCGAGTCCTATCATATAGCGGATGCAATGATGAAAGCACGGCAAAATGATTCCCGATAGTTTCTATTATTACTCACTCACCATTCTCGCCGTCATATTCACTCTACTTATCACCAGATAATCAATCATGAACAAACGAAATCTAACCCGCGCTCAATCGTGGGGATGTCTCGCTGTACGTGAAAATCGCTCTGCCGCATGGACTCGCGGCATGAAATTACTCATGAAATATTACGGAGGTCATCATGCAAATATTCGCACCATCGGTCAGTAGCCGACATTATCGAAACGGAGTCAATATCATTGAATTTCCTGATGGAGTAAAGGGAATGGATTGCACAATGGAAGAACGCATGAACTCAGGGCAGTGGTCGATGAATGAGTTAACGGATTATCTCATTGATAGGGATTTGATGGGTAGCTTCATGGAAGAACTGAAAAAAGCGCAACGGAGGGTCGCGTGAGATACGAACGCAACCCCTATGGCGCTCAGGATGAGCAATGGGAACAAGAGGAAGAAGCCGCCGCGTACAAAGAGGCACTGGAAACCGATCTGGATAAACTGGCAAATGACCGTCTTGGTAATTTACCGGACAACACTCTATCCGATAGGGTTAATTCTCTATTAGAAAGAACGGGTGATAAACGTTCTGAACTGATGGATAAATACCACGAATGGCTGTTTGATGTATGTCGGACAGTGGAGGAGCAGAGGATATGAGCATGCAAGAGGTTGTTACTCGTGAACAGGATTACCATGTCGCGGAACCCACAGGGAATGCAGCAGCAGCTCCAATGCGGCTTATTGAGATGGCTGTATCATCAAATGCCGATATTGATAAGTTAGAGCGATTACTGGAGCTACAAACCAAATGGGAAGCGGGACAGGCAAGAAAGGAATTTTTGGATGCTATGGCAGCATTTCAAAGCGCACTGCCGACCATTAAAAAATTGAAACAAGCTGATTTTGGAGCAGGCAAGGCTAAATATAAATATGCATCATTGGATGATATCTCAGAGCAGATAAAGCCATTTTTGCAAAAATTTGGATTGTCTTATCGATTTGAACAAAAAATGGAAAGCGGAGTAATTACCGTTAAATGCATAGTTAGCCATAAATCAGGGCATTATGAATCATGTGAAATGATGTCTACCCCAGATCAATCAGGTGGAAAAAATAGCATTCAGCAATCAGCATCTGCCATCACGTATTTACGCCGCTACACATTAACAGGTGCATTAGGGATTGCGACAGCGGATGAAGATATAGATGGGAGAATAAGCTCATCAACACCTTCGAATGGAGTAAGCGCTAAAACAATGGAACGCATTAACGCCATGCTTATTGGGATGGATAAAACATGGGATGATGATTTACTGCCGTTGTGCTCGAAAATCTTTAATCGAGAAATAAATTCACCATACGATCTATCAGAACTGGAGGCTAATAAAGCCGAAGATTTTCTTTCCAAGAAGGTAAAAAACAATGGTCAGCTATGAGTCAGTCCTCACCAGAGCAGGGATTGATTTAAGAAATGTTGAACAAGGATCGTTTGACTGGCACAAGTTGAGGCTGGGAGTTATTACAGCCTCGGATGCTGGAAAGGTGTTATCGAAATCAAAAGACGGCAAAAAATGGACAGATACCAAGGCGACATATTTCTACACGTTACTGGGTGAGATCTGCACAGGGAATGTAGTTGAAGTAAATGCAAAGTCACTGGCATGGGGCAAGGAATACGAAGAATCAGCGCGGGCAACATTTGAATTTGTGTCTGGTGTCGATGTAATGGAAGCCCCTATTTTGTTCAAGGATGATTCGCTCAGGACAGCATGCTCACCCGATGGCCTGTGTAGCGATGGCCTCGGCCTTGAGTTGAAGTGCCCGTTTACTACCGCTGTTTTTATGAGATTTCGCTTAGGGGGATTTGAAGCCATTAAATCGGATTACATGGCTCAAATTCAGTACTCCATGTGGGTCACTGGAAAAGATTCATGGTATTTCGCCAACTATGACCCACGCATGACGCGAGAGGGAATTTATTATGTCACAGTAGATAGAGATGAGAAATTCATGCAGCAATTCGATGAATTGATACCGGAATTTATAGAAAAAATGGACGACGCCCTAAACGAAGTGGGATTTAAATTCGGTGATCAATGGAGGGGAAACGATGGCTAGCCGCGGCGTAAATAAAGTTATTTTAGTGGGTAATCTGGGACAGGATCCGGAAGTTCGCTATATGCCGAATGGCGGCGCAGTTGCCAATATTACTCTGGCAACATCGGAACAGTGGCGCGATAAACAATCGGGTGAGATGAGAGAGAAAACCGAATGGCACCGAGTGGTGATATTCGGCAAGCTGGCAGAAGTCGCCGGTGAATACCTTCGCAAAGGCTCTCAGGTTTATATCGAAGGTTCTTTACAGACTCGCAAATGGCAGGATCAACAGGGACAGGACAGATACACAACAGAGGTGACGGTAAATATTGGCGGAACCATGCAGATGCTAAGTAATAGACAGGGAAGTCAGCAAGGACAGCAGCCCCAGCAGCAGTATTCAGGAGTACCGCAACAATCTCACGGATGGGGAGCGCCACAGCAACCGAAGGGACAGCAATTGCAACCAGAACCTCCACCAATGGATTTTGACGACGACATTCCATTCTAGCGCCATTCGGCAATCCAAATAGAAACATCTAATTCACCCATTAACTAAAACAGGTCATAAATCATGATCAATGTCGTCTCATTCTCTGGCGGCAGGACATCGGCGTATCTCGTCTATCTGATGGAACAGCGCCGCAAACAAGGTGAGGATGTCCGCTATGTGTTTATGGATACGGGGGCGGAGCATCCCATGACCTACCGATTTGTCAGAGAAGTCGTGAAATTCTGGGATATCCCGCTGATAGTATTGCAGGCTGATATCAATCCTCAGTTGGGTGTATCGAATGGTTATACAGTTTGGGAACCGAAAGATATCCAAACACGGATGCCAGCATTGAAGCCATTTACAGATATGGTTAAAAAATATGGCACACCCTATATCGGTGGCGCATTCTGCACTGACCGCCTGAAATTGCGGCCATTCAGAGATTACTGCAATGACCATTTCGGGCGGGGTAATTATCAAACATGGATAGGCATTCGAGCCGATGAGCCACGGAGATTAACCCGCAAAGAGGGGGTGAGTTATCTGGCTGATATCTCGGATTTTGACAAACGAGACATTCTGGATTGGTGGAAAGATCAGCCGTTTGATTTGTCGATCCCAGAGTATCTTGGCAACTGTGTATTCTGCATCAAGAAGAGTAGCCAAAAATTAGGGCTGGCCTGTCAAGATGAGCCGGGATTAAAGCTGGTATTTGAACATACGTGCATAACCCCCTCTTATGTGAGAGATGGTCATAGAAAAACCGATCGTGAAATTATGTACCGAGGCCACATGTCATTGGATGGTATCGCCAAAATGTATTCGGATGTCGATTACCAAAACATCTATCAGGATATGATTGCAGCCCAGCGATTTGATACCGGTTCCTGCTCCGAATCCTGCGAAATATTTCAGCTAGACCTATTTTAACCCCACCCATTAACTAACGCTACCTCAGTGGCGGGAGGAGTGTTACAACCAAAATTCGGGAGGACACAACATGCAGTTCACCCCATGGAACTCAAACCCCAGAGCAATTCGGCGAGTCAATGACCCGCTCCCCATCCCCACCAAATGCCGCTATTGCTGCGGTCACGTCACAATAGCCCATCACATGGAGGTGTTTGGGGAGGTTCGTAGTCGTTGGCCGTGGCTCTATGTCTGCTGGTCATGCGATGCGCGCGTGGGGATGCACCCAGAAACCAATATTCCATTGGGATATCTGGCTGATGAACCGACACGGAGAGCGAGGCGGAGCGGTAAACAGGAATTTGAGGATATGCGAAAGAGAGGGAATTTTGAACGCACGGAGGCCTATCGATGGCTGGCATGGAGGCTGGGAATTAGTTTCAGGAAATGTCATTTCGGCTGGTTCAGTGCCGAGATGTGCCAACGGGCAACCAATATATGCAGGGAGTTTAAATGAAAAAACTGACAACAGCCAGTGAGTTATTGAAACGCGTTTATGATTCGCACTACGCACGATATAGAAAATATTGGAAAAACACCCGAAATAAACCCCATCGGCGTCGTTTTAAAATGACTCAATCTCGGCGAGACAGGGTATTGAGACAAATAGTAAAACGTGATCTGGCAGCAGGAACCCTGATTTTTAGAGGATAGCGAAAAATGAACAATGATGTTATGACTAATTCAGATGTATACCAATCAACTACAATGAAAACCACTAGCGACGTATATTTTTATTATGCAACCAGAAACGGAAATATAAATAAAATAAAAATCAATGGCTATCATTTTGATAATGAAATGTCAGTTGAGAAATTTGCTCCAATAACCATTCCTGAGAAACATATCCGAATTCTGCACTGTAGATGTGGCTCTAATGATTGGGGGGAGGATGGACGTTATATTAACGAATATTGCTGCAACGACTGCGGGCAATACATTACTGTTTATTAAAGGAGAATCAGAAATGAGAAATGAGAAATGAGAAATGAGAAATGACAAAATAGAATGCGCTAAACGCAAATGTAAACATATTCATTATGAAAATGATCGAATTAAAGTTCCAGACCCTGAATTTCCAACATGGTTAATTTCTGTTTGTCCAAAATGTGGCGCTAATGATTTTTATATAATAGAGAAACTTGAAGGAGATAATAATGAGCAAAGATATGATTGAGCGGTTACAAAACCGAATAAAAAAACAATTGACTAATTTTGAAAATATTAGATTTACTGAATTAGAAGGTAAAGAATTATTGGAATTATTAAAACGTCTCGCTGATTATGAGATTATTATTAATGCGTACCATCAGGATGATGCGGACTGGCATAAATTAGCTGATATAAATGGCTCAACAACATGTGCATTAGTTGATGGAATTATCAAACTGCAATCGAAATTATCTGAATATGAAAATATGGAGCCTGTGGCGTGGGCGCGTAATACAGGTATACAACGGATTCTGGATTTAACAGATCTACCGGAACGCGTATTCGAATGGAGAGAATACAATGAATCGCATCCTGATATTGCTGACGAAATATTCCCCCTCTACCGCCACCCCAACAAATAGAGAACCATCATGGATATTATCGACACAGCTAACGATTTAAATGGGCTGAATATATCCCATGCGCTCCAGAACCGACCACCACCACTAACCAGTATCAACGGGATGTGCCGATAGTGTGAGACTGAGCCAGCAACACACGGTGCATTCTGTAGCCGGGAGTGCGGGGAGGATTATGAGCGGGATAGGCGGAGAAATGACAAACAAGAATGATGATGTGATGACCGACCGTGAATTAGTCAATGCTGCAATTAAATTGGCAGGTAAATTTTATAATATTATGGGATATCAGCATCGGGATGGTTTTGAATATTGGAAATCTCCTCACCCGCAAGAACAATCAGTTTTTGAGATGGCTATTCAGGCATTTGAGGATATCAGAGGCTCTGATGTTTGGGATGCCATTGAGAGTTTAGAAGATGAAAACTGATTTCGGAGGAAGTAACACTCCAAAAGAACTACGCGACCTCTGGCAAACTCCACTTCCTTTATTTACAGCACTCAATTTAGAATTTAAATTCAAACTAGATGCCGCCGCTGATGCTCAAAATACCCTGTGCAGCCACTATCTCACGGAACGAGATAATGCACTGGAGTGTGATTGGGAAAGTTACGGCTCTATATTCTGTAATCCACCCTATTCCAAGATTACGCCGTGGGTAGAGAAAGCAGCCATTGAATGCAGGAAGCAATGCCAGTCTATTGTGATGCTCGTCCCCAATGATACCTCAGTAGGCTGGTTTAAATTGGCAATGCAAACGGTTGATGAGGTCAGATTAATAACGGGTGGTCGAATTCAATTTGTGCCAGTGGAACAGAGAAAGAAAAATTCCAATACAAAAGGCTCCATGCTTTTAATTTGGAGGCCGTTTATTACCCCACGCAAAACAATAACCACGGTAGATAAAGATTATCTATTCGATATCGGTAACGAACATTTGAGGAAAATAGCATGAAAGTAACTATCGAGATGAATAACAAAGAGGTTCAGGAGTATATTGGTGGCGATTATCTCTCTCCGGAATTTGAATACCAATCATTAATTCAGAATGACGCCAAGGTTATTTTAGAAAACTCTGGATTTCAGGGAATAGAAACGGGAGATATCACCGTAACCATCCATGACTAACGAATTCGAGAACGGAAGACGACAGGTGGCAAGGGAGCGCCTGAAAGAACTTAAGCAGCACAAAAAACGAACAGCCCAGCAAACAGCAACAATACTCACCAAACACCTACCCCGATTTGAAACCGCTATGTCGCCACATCAAAAGAGCAAATTCTTGCCTGTGATGTGGCTGCGATACTACGTAGATATGATTGATAAGGAGATGAAGCAATGAGACTCATCACTGATAATAATGAGATAGAAAGCATAACCTTATCCAGAAAAAAAGCAGCAGCGCTCATAGGGATTGATGTGGACACATTATCCCTATGGTGTCAGATAGGTAAAATAGCCTACACCAAGAAGAACCCCACCAAGCCAAACTCACCTTATTTATTTACACGCGCCGCATGTATTGCAGCAATCAACAATCCGATCCAAACTGTGATTGTGAGCTCGGTAGATGCGACAGAGAAAGGAGATAAACAATGTCAATCTTCCGTAGAGGAAATACGTGGTATGGGAACTACACGACGCCAAGCGGCAAAAGAATTAAGGAGTCTCTTGGGACAACGGACAAAAAGCAAGCTCAGGAGTTGCACGACCGAAGAAAGGCCGAATTATGGCGCATAGAAAGGTTGGGTGATTTCCCTGATGTGACCTTTGATGAGGCATGCTTGCGATGGATCGAGGAAAAAGCTGATAAGAAATCACTGGATGATGATAAAGGCCGTATGGCGTTCTGGTTGGAATATTTCGAAGGAGTAAGACTAAAGGATATCACCGAAGCCAGGATTTATACGGCAATCAGCAAAATGAGAAACCGCAAATCTAAGCAGCGATGGGAAAGTCGTGTTACAGCAGCCCAGAAAAAAGGAAAAGAAGTCCCTGCATATACAGAAGTTTCCGTCTCGGTAGCGACCAAAGCAAAACACTTATCATTGATGAAGTCTCTGCTAAGGGCGGCTGAACGAGATTGGAAATGGTTAGAGAAAGCACCCGTGATCAAGGTTCCAGCCGTCAGAGATAAACGTGTCAGATGGTTAGAGCCTCACGAAGCCCAAAGATTAATTGATGAATGCCCCGAACCTTTACAGTCAATCGTCAAGTTCGCACTGGCAACGGGATTAAGGCGTTCAAACATTATCAATCTTGAATGGTCTCAAATTGATATGCAGAGACAAGTAGCATGGATACACCCAGACCAAAGTAAATCGGCTAGGGCTATAGGGGTAGCCCTAAACGAAACCGCTTGCAGGGTGTTACGTGCCCAGATAGGAAATCATAATAAGTGGGTGTTCGTCCATACTAAACCATCAACTAATCCCGATGGAATAGTAATGCCTAATATCAGAAAGATGCGTGTTGATGATAACACGGCATGGAATTCCGCATTAAAGCGAGCTGGAATAGAAGATTTCCGATTTCATGATCTGAGGCATACGTGGGCTAGCTGGTTGGTTCAGTCAGACGTTCCACTGTCAATTTTGCAAGAGATGGGCGGATGGGAATCCATTGAAATGGTAAGGCGATATGCTCATTTAGCACCTAATCATTTGACTGAACACGCGCGTCAAATTGATGAGCTTTTTGGAAATCTCGTCCCAAATCCGTCCCAGTCGGGAAAAATTGTAGTTGCAAAGTAGGTGTAAGTTCTTGATTTTAAATGGTACGCCCTACAGGATTCGAACCTGTGACCTACGGCTTAGAAGGCCGTTGCTCTATCCAACTGAGCTAAGGGCGCATACGAGATGAGAACACGTTAATGCGTTGATGAGCACGGGATTATACGTGCATACTGGGCTGAGTCAATGGGCTTTTTGTTCATATGCTCATTTTATGATTATCAATAAAACTGACAGATGATTCATGTTCTGACAAAATAGCGCCTATTCCTATACTCGATGATGGAATCTTAAATACATGTCAGCAAAAATTATTGATGGGAAAACGATTGCGCAGACAATCAGAAGCGAAGTTGCAGAAAAAGTCAGGCAACGAATCGCCGCTGGAAGACGTGCTCCAGGTCTTGCCGTTGTTTTAGTCGGAGAAAATCCGGCCTCCCAAATTTATGTCGCGAGCAAACGCCGTGCCTGTGAGGAAGTCGGTTTTACTTCCCGCTCTTACGACTTGCCAGACATCACCAGCGAAGCCGAATTACTTTCCCTAATTGATAACTTGAACGAAGATCCGGAGATCGACGGCATTTTAGTTCAACTTCCCCTACCTGCCGGCATTGATAATGTCAAAGTACTGGAACGCATTCATCCTGATAAAGATGTGGATGGTTTCCACCCTTACAATATTGGCCGCCTGTGCCAGCGTGCTCCAAAGCTGCGCCCCTGCACTCCTCGCGGGATCGTGACGCTGCTTGAGCGCTGCAATATCAATACCTACGGGCTGCATGCGGTCATCATTGGGGCTTCCAATATCGTTGGGCGTCCAATGAGCCTTGAACTGCTGTTGGCTGGCTGTACTACGACGGTGACGCATCGTTTTACCAAAAACTTACGCCAGCATGTTGAACAAGCTGATTTACTGGTCGTAGCGGTCGGTAAACCGAATTTCATTCCCGGCGAATGGATTAAACCCGGCGCTATTGTGATTGATGTCGGCATCAATCGTCTGGAAAATGGTAAAGTCATTGGCGATGTGGATTTCGATAGTGCATCCGAACGCGCCAGTTGGATTTCTCCTGTTCCGGGCGGAGTTGGCCCGATGACCGTCGCGACATTGATTCAAAATACCTTGCAGGCTTGCGAGGAATATCATGATGTAGAAAAAACCAAAGGATACTGATGGAAATTTTTTGTTTAGATGGACACCCTTATGTAGAGCTGTGCGATCTACTGAAACTTCAAGGGTGGTGTGAAAGTGGTGCAGCGGCAAAAGCGATGATTGCAGAAGGTTTGGTTAAAGTTGATGACCAAGTTGAAACCCGCAAGCGCTGCAAAATTATCGCGGGTAAAGCAGTGGCCTTTAACGGCGAATCGGTGCGCGTTGAAGCATAATTCCATGATATTGCATCACCGTTAATGACCTGCCGAAAAACTGTACCTTAAATATTTTATACATCCAAGGTACAGTTTTTATTTATAAAAAATATTAGGGGCTGTTGACTCCGATTTCCTAATATTCATTATTATTCATGGCAAGATCAACGATTTGTTCTTTTATCCCGGTATGACAGGCGCGATAAGAATAATATACATCCAAGTCAATGAATTTATAAGAAAAATAAGAATAAACCACCAAGAATTTTGCAATATATAGCTATTTATTTAGTCAACTTTACAAAAGTTGAACGCATCTATATCATGACCCGATTCAAAAACTTGTGGTTTAACGGCTTAAAATGCGCATGAGAAATGGAGGAGACTGTTTTTCATGTATTAAATCACATTCCCATACGGATTAGCGATTTTGGGTGCATTAAAAGGACTTACACATCCGCAAGCGGGTCGCAGGCATGATAAGAATAACGCGTACAGTAGCGCATGAAAGCGCTCAAAGTGAGTATCTATTACGTCACTATGATGCCCTACACTCTGCGTTAGTTCAGCATCTACCGATAAATTTTTCTACATTATTTGCTAAACCTGCCAAAAGCAGTGATGGTGCCATTGAATGGTACAGTGATTTACAAGGCCAACCTGTCCCTTTTGCTCAGTTATCTGCGATAGAACGCGATAAGATCCAGACGCAAATTGCCCGTCAATTGGCGGTATTAGCTCGCCTGCGTGAACAGCTCAGTGAAAAAGAGGGTGTGGATAACGAATTACTGACGTTACTGGGAAAAATCAGCCAGTTTCCTGCTGAGGAACACATTTGGAGTGTGGATAACCAACCCGTTATCCTTTGGGAGCCGATGAACGAATCTGCATCTCAAAATATTGCAGGAAATCCCGATTTTGTCGCATCTCAGCCAGAACAGAAACGAAAGCCGCGCTGGTTATGGTGGTTGCTGTTGTTATTGTTCATTTTATTATTGCTGTGGCTGCTGCGAGGCTGCCTGCCACGCAATCACACTCATATTGCGATAAAACAACCTAATCCCCCTGTGGCAGTAAAACCTCCGCAGGTAAAACCAGTAGAACAGCCAATAAAGCAACCAATAGAACAACCCGCGCCAACAGTGCCGGAGGTAAAACCTGAAGCCGTGGTGCTCTCCCCGCCTGCGGATGTCAGAAAACTATGTCCGTCCCAGCGAAAGCGGAATCAGGCTCCAGAGGTTGTGGTGGTTAATGAGATGGTCCCCACCACCCTGTGAGCGGTATGCTGGCAGGGTGTTTCTTTCAGGAGAAGACCATCATGCAAAACGTTACGCTTATTGGTATTGATCTCGGCAAACATTCTTTCCACGTTCACTGTCAGGACAAATCAGGAAAGGCCCTGCTGCGTAAAAAATTTACCCGCGCCAGACTGATGGAGTTTTTAGCGGGATCGCCATCAGCGACTGTTGTAATGGAAGCCTGCGCCGGTGCTCACTTTATGGCTCGCCGGATCGCTGCTTTTGGTCACGAAGCGAAGCTGATTTCTCCACAATTTGTTCGTCCTTTTGTAAAGAGCAACAAGAACGATTTTGTGGATGCTGAAGCCATATGCGAAGCTGCATCTCGTCCCTCCATGCGATTTGTGCAACCACGAACAGAGGCGCAACAAGCTATGCGCGCCCTGCATCGGGTCAGAGAATCACTGGTCAGAGACAGGGTTAAAACCACTAATCAGATGCACGCTTTTTTACTGGAATTTGGCATCAGTATGCCGATCGGAACCGCCGTGATAAAAAGACTTTCAACCGTCTTGGCAGAGAACGAACTTCCTCCCTATCTGGCACAGTTGCTGATGCGCTTACATGCCCATTATCTTTATCTTGTCGAACAGCTCACCGAGCTTGAGACGGCACTGGAGCAGGAGCTGAGACGTGATGAAACAGGACAGCGTCTTCAGACAATACCGGGCGTGGGTCCGATAACTGCCAGCGTCTTATCATCGCAGCTGGGCGATGGTAAGCAGTATGGCTGTAGCCGGGATTTTGCTGCTTCAACCGGTCTGGTACCACGCCAGTACAGCACGGGTGGCAAAAATACGCTTTTAGGGATAAGTAAACGCGGAGACAAAAATCTGCGACGGTTACTTGTCCAGTGCGCCAGAGTCTTTATCCAGAGAATCGATTATCAGTCAGGAAGGCTGGCTGAATGGGTAAAGGCTCAGCTTGAGCGAAAACACTCAAATGTTGTGGCCTGTGCGCTGGCCAACAAATTAGCCCGGATAGCCTGGGCAATCACAACACGGCAAACTGTGTTCGAAAGGTAACGACGACGCCAGTCTGACTGGCAGGTTAATCGTTAATTAAAGCAGTTCCCAATCTGGTTTTGCGAAGACTGATTATTGATGACATGAACGGCTTATCGACCTGATGGAATCCTGACATAAAAAATGGCTCTCTGAAGCCGTGCGGTTTTTTAGGCTTATCAGGTGCGGAACTCATCGAGGCGCGGGCATCCCTGCCCATAGTGACGCCGGATAGATTTAAGCAAGCCAACATCAATCAAAAATCAGTGTTGCAAAAAAGGTGGGGACCATAGATTTTGATGCTTCTGGCTCAATGTCTATCAGTGTGGATGTCACTCCACAAGAATTACAGTATTTGTTGCAAAGAAAAGCCTTCGAATACATCGAGCGAGAACCCAGCCGTATTACTCTGGCCAAGAAGTCGGCGAAGAAGATTATCGATAAATTGCCTTCAGATATGAATATCAGTCTGGTGGCTGCGTTCGATTGCAGGCATGTTTCCGCGTCATTACCTTTTTCGCCTACGCAGCGGCCAGTATTGAAACGGGCGATTGATCGTATTACTCCGGATGGAAAAACTCCGCTGGCACTGGCTTTGGAAAAGGCTGGGGCTCTAGTGGATGGTGTGAATCGCGATGCGATAATCTTATTAATTTCAGATGGTGATGAAACTTGTGGCGGTGATCCCTGTGCTGTCGCCCGTGCGTTGAAAGAGAACAAACCCCGGCTACAGGTTAATGTTGTCGATATCATGAATAGCGGTGCGGGAAACTGCATTGCCAGTCAAACTGGTGGCAAAGTATTCACAGCGAATAATGCCAATCAATTCAATCAGGTAATAAATCAAGCAATGCAGGATTATATTCCGGAAAATTGCAATGAGTAAAAAAATTATGTTAAGCAAAGTATTTTCCAGATAAATACATATGCATTGGTGAGCATTATCGCGCAATAAAAACAGAGGGGTTTTACTGAGCTTTCTGTTGTCGTTACAATGGCATTTTTAGGCAAAATGAATATATCAACGTCGTATTTTCTGATAGCAAGGAACGGCTTCTTGTGAAAAAAACTTTTTTACGTGGTGATAAACTCGAAAGTTATCTGCCGCTGGGAGAAAATGGTCAGGCTGTGCATCTCTCCGCATTACAGTTGCGAGAAACCTTGCGCCTGCGGCAGCTCTCTGATGTTGCTAATTCACTGGCAATCCCACAAGGCAATGAGCAGGGTGATCGGATAGATTGGTATGCCGGCTTTTCAGGTAACGTCGTTCCCTGGTCGGCCGCAACGTATGATGAACGTCAGTCAGCATTGCGGCAACTGGAAGCTCATCAGGCTGCTATCGAACAGCTCAGTGCACAAATGATCCAGCAAAAGGCGCATGAAATGCGTCTTTTTGGCGCTTTGCTGAGTAAAACTATCCAGTTCCCCGATCAGGAGCACATCTATTTGGTCGATGGCAAACCCGTGGTGACTTTTTGGGGATTTGTCAATGCGAAGCAGCAGGCTCGCCCCAATCCTCTTGAATGCTTAAGGACAGTACGTTCTGTGACGCCATCGGTTGCACCAACCGAATCTACGGTTGAAACCGTGGTTGCAACGCCGCCGCCTGTATCCAAACGTTCTCGGCGTTGGCTATTGCCTCATTGGTTGTGGTGGCTTCTGCCTCTGTTATTGATTTTACTCGCTCTGTTGTTACTGCGTGGTTGCCTACCGGATGTCCATATTTGGGGGATGACACCTTCCACCCATTCTACACCGCCACTTCAAGGTGAAATAATCTCGAAAGAGGGGAAACCCGTACCAGAACGATCAGTTCCAGCTCTATCAGTGAGTGAATCTCATGCTTTACCTCTTGTGCAAGGAATGAGTTCCGTCAATGGCACGGCTTCTGTTAATAGTACTGAGTCTGTTAATGGAACTTCCCCTGTTTCACCAGAACTGAATCCGATTGAACCGATGCTCCCAACTCAGCCGATACCGCCAGTTGCGGATGGAGTATCCAATGGCACGCCGAAACCTTCCCTGCCCGAGATTAATGTTCCTCCAGTAAAGGTTTCTCCGCCTGCTGAGGCGCTCACAATCCCAGATATCGCAGTGCAGCAGGGCACCACTGATTTTTTCAATGGTAGCTGGCACGCAGGTGCCGGAATTCAGGATAGTCGTACTGGCAAACCACTTAGTCTGAAGTATCAGATTGCAGATGGTAAAGGGCAGGTTGAAATGGCGCGCGGTGACGGTGTTCATTGTCAGGCTCCCGTTAAGGCAGTGATGAATTCAGGTGCGCTGCAACTGGATAATATTGGTGAAGCGAAGTGTAGCGATGGTTCGGTTTACACGATGCCTGAAGTGGTCTGTCAATCAGGCAGCGAAGGCACAGCAGAGTGTCAAGGACGTTATGACGAAAAAACTTTATTTCCCATGTCGATGAAGCGAGAGGCAAATTAACAGCATGCTGGCAACGATTACCGATTTCAAAGAAAAAGTGACATTGATTCGTGACAGTGGCATTCAGTTTCTGGATTTTGCTTTCGCGTTACCCAAAAAAAAAGAATACGGTGAATTTTTACTGACTGAGGAAGATAACCCGGTCATTCGTCTGGTATATAACGAAAGAGATGAGAATTTTCTTGTACCTTCAGCGTCAGGTTCGTCTGCATTCGCTGCGGACTCCGATTACTCGCTGGTACTGGAGAAATCCCTTGAAATATACAATGACATATGGTTACCGCTGCCCTTCTTCCGTTTTAACTCGTCACGGAGTTTTGCACAGGGGCCGACTAACTGGTCGCGAGTGAAATTTCACGCACTGGATACACCGGATGAGCAGGGAAATACCTGGCGGGTGACTTTGGCTTTTGATACCAAAGTGTCTCCAGATAGGCGAAATACCCAGTATCTGGAGCCTGTCGATGATGATGTGCGTTCCGGTGTGAGCTTTGCACTGGCAGAGACTCATCATGAGATGGGCGATTTTCTGTTGCTGAAATGGGTGGATGACTGGCTGCGGGAAACCTATACCGAACGTGCCACCACATTGTGGCGTCAATATCATGAAGATACTGAAAACTGTTTGAACCGGAAGGAACATCAAGCGCATTATCTCAATTTGATTAATGCACTTAATGTGTTGTTGCAGGTTCCTGAAATTCAGCTCAACGATGTTAAACTTCAGGATAACCCCATTAATGTCGATTTAGTGCTCGATATTGGTAACTCACGCAGTTGTGGGATCTTAATTGAAGAACACCGAGATGGTGATCAAGGTCTGTCAAATCTCTATCAGCTTCAATTACGTGACCTGAGTGAACCGCAGTATATTTATACCGATCCTTTTGACAGCCGTCTGGAGTTCGCTCAAGCCGAATTCGGGAAGCAGGATTTTTCTGTCAAAAGCGGACGCAGCGATGCGTTTACTTGGCCGACGATTGGTCGTGTGGGTGAAGAAGCGTTTCGTATGGCCTCACAGCGTTTGGGTACAGAGGGCTCAACGGGGCTTTCCAGTCCAAAACGCTATTTGTGGGATGACGCACCTTACTCCCCTGGCTGGCGTTTCAGCCGCGCCTTTGTGAAATCGGATCGTGAACCTCAGGCGACGGCGCCGCCGATGACCTACATGATCAATGACAAAGGCGAGGCGCTTTATGCACTTAAACCTTCTGAGCGTATGCCGGTGTTTACGCCGGAATATAGCCGCAGTACCTTGATGACCATGATGTTGTCTGAAGTATTGGCACAGGCATTGATGCAAATTAACAGTCCGGCTCAACGTTTGAAAATGCGTCATGCCAGTACCCCTCGTCAGTTAAAAAATATCATTCTCACCGTGCCGCCGGCGATGCCAAAACCTGAGCGCGCAATTTTCCAGAAAGCAATGACACAGGCCATCAGGCTGGTGTGGAAAGCGCTGGATTGGGAAGATATGGATCAGGGTGTTGATGAAAACGGTCGGGAAGATAAAAACGTCTCCCGCAAACGTACCTTGCCTGACGTGCATGTGAAATGGGATGAAGCGACCTGTGGTCAGTTAGTTTATCTGTACAATGAGACACAAAACTATTTTGGCGGCCGGAGTGAAGAGTTTTTTGCAGCCACAGTGCGGCCTGATAATAAACGGGAAGCGGGTAATGATCGCACGTTGAAAATTGCCTCTATTGATATTGGTGGTGGCACAACCGATTTGGTGATCACCCGTTATACCCTGGATGAAGGGAACGGCAGCAATGTGCGTATCGTTCCGACACAGCTATTCCGTGAGGGATTTAAAGTTGCGGGTGATGATATTCTGTTGGATGTGATCCAACTCTATTTGCAGCCTGCATTCGAAGCCGCGTTGCTCAATATTGGCTATCAAGATTTAGATGCTGAAGCATTAATGTCGCGCTTATTCGGCAGTGAAGCGTTGGAGGCAGGCAAACAGGTGCTACGCCAGCAATTGACACTGCAAATATTCGCGCCTGTGGCACTTGCTATTTTGCATCGTTATGAAAAATTTACGCCAGAGGCGGGTGAGCAAGTTATTAGTGCAACGTTCAATGATCTGCTTTCTCATCAACCGACGGATAAAGTTTGTGAATATGTTGATGAAGAAGTTAAGCGTAGTTTACCGGCGGGAATAGAAAACCCATTTTCCATTCTTAATGTGCCGTTAAACATCAATTTGATGAAACTGCATAACGAATTTATCGATGCCCGTCATAACCGCATCAATATTTGCGGTAGTTTACGCGGGTTGTGCGAAGTTCTCTGGCACTACAACTGCGACATTTTGTTGTTAACCGGGCGTCCTTCCCGTCTGCCGGGTATTCAGGCACTGATCCGCCACTTACAGCCTGTACCGCCTGCACGGGTTCTCCCCTTGCATGGTTACGAAACGGGCGGTTGGTATCCGTTCAATAAAAAAGGATTAATTGACGATCCTAAATCCACGGCGGCGGTGGGTGCGATGCTTTGCCTGCTGGCCGAGAAATCACGACTGAGTAACTTCTATTTCCGTACGGCCAATTTTAAGCCTTATTCGACTATCCGTTATTTCGGCATGCTCGACAGTAATAATCTGCTGAAAGACAGCAACGTATTTTATCGAGATATTGATCTGGACACCCCTGGATTCCAGTTGGATAACCAGCAATATTTTGAGTCTCGTGGCGAAATGCGGCTTGGCTTCCGTCAGCTTGACAATGAACGCTGGTCTGCCACGCCACTATACACTTTGAAAATTCCGGGAACGCGCTTAGCAACAGCTTTATCTGGTGATGCGGTATTGCGACTGAAACTGGAGGTGGAAGAAGGGCGTGGGCAAGAAGCTGAAACTAACGGAAGTCCTGAAAAGTTCCGTATCAGCGAGATGGATATCGTCGAATCTACGCAGAACCCGCGTCCACAGGACGTCAGTTTCAAATTGAATACTCTGGTCGGGAGCGGCTTGGGTGAAACTCATTATTGGCTCGACAGTGGGAGCATTAAAATCTGATGAAACATTTTACTCCCGAACAATTAAAACAAGCGTGGCTTGACGTGGCGCAAGGGGCAGGTCAGGCGATTGAATGGGTTGAAGAGGTTCGTGGGAATGCCCCGCGTCTCAACACAGAAGCGGATCGGTTGAAACTGAAGCTGCGCCGTAGCCGGAATACCGCGCAGAGATTGGCCAAAGCGGCTACTCATCCCATGACCATTGGTTTTTTTGGTTTATCTCAAGCAGGGAAATCTTATCTGATCTCCTCATTGGCAGCCGGGGAGAACGGCCGTCTGGAAACCCAGATGGGGTCGTATCAGCTTGATTTTCTCGAACATATCAATCCCCCGGGTGGCGGAAAAGAAGCCACCGGTCTGGTTACACGCTTTAGCCGTCACGTGCGGCCATCTAACCCTGATTGGCCGATTGAGCTACAACTGTTCAACGAAGCGGAGATTGCCAAAATCTTCGCTAATACGTTTATTCATGATTTCAATCAGGAGAAAATCGACTGGAATTATGATGAAAAACGCATCAATACGCTGCTTACTTCACTGAACGAGCGACGTCAGGCGTATAAAGTACCGGGGGTGGCGGAAGATGATGTGGTCGCGCTATGGGACTATCTGATCCGTCATGCAGAAAAGAGCCAGAGCAAAATGGCTTTGCAATACTGGCCAGCGGCGGTAGAGCTGGCACCTTGGTTATCGATTGATGATCGTGCTCAGTTATTTGGTGAATTATGGGGCAATATCCATGAATTCACCGAGGCTTATCGCCGATTTGCACATACGCTACAACGTCTGGGAGGTGCCAGCGTTGTCAGAGCACCACTTAATGTGTTGGTCACTGAGCAGAATGGCAGGTTGGTACAAACTAACAGCATTATGAACGTCGATATGCTGGAGCGCCTGAATAAGAGCAACGATTTGCAGATTACGGTGTGTCCGGAACGAGAGAATGGGCTGGCCGCACCGGTATCAGTTTCTCTGGCAGAACTCACTGCACTGACTGTGGAATTGCATGTTCCGTTACTTTCCTCCACGCGAGAACGGTTATTTGAGGAAGTCGATTTGCTGGACTTCCCCGGTTATCGTGGTCGTCTGGGGGTGGAATCTCTGAATTATCTCCAGAACACGGCTGAAAGCGACGACAGCAATCCACTGGCACAGTTAATCCTGCGTGGCAAAGTGGCCTACTTATTTGAGCGTTACACCCTCAATCAGGAGATGAATGTTCTGGTGGTTTGTACGCCTTCGAATGAACAATCCAACGTGAAAGATGTGGGAGGTGTACTGGATGAATGGATACGTTATAGCCAGGGCGCTGATGCTGACAGCCGCGCACGTCGCCCGGCAGGATTGGTCTGGGCAATCACCAAACTCGATTTACGTATTACTCAGGAGCTGACCAAATCAGAAGATATGCTGCGTGAAGTCTGGGGGCAGGGCGGGATGATCAAAATCGCCATGACCGAACGTTTCGGCCATTTTCCCTGGATGCAGGAATGGCAGCCCGGTCGTGCCTTTAACAATGCATTTCTGGTGCGTAAACCGTGTCAGGCCACGCCATTCATCACAATGAAAGAGGGCTGCGAGGCGGAGTTCAGTCAGGAAACTGCTTCCAAGCTGACCTTGATGAAAAAAACTTTCCTCGAAGATGCTGCAATCCAACGCCATATTGCCTCACCTGAGCAAGCCTGGGATGCCATGCTGCAATTAGATGATGGTGGTATGCGCCGGTTAGCGGATTATTTAGGCATCGTCGCCCAGCGTGAAATGAAGTTAGAGCGCATTACTGAACAGTTAAATGAAACGCGCCATGAACTGGTGAAAGGAAATTTACACGCTTGGTATCAGCCTGATGGCGCAGAAGAAGTGGAGAAAAAAAGGCTTATCTCCGAAGATATCCTGAAGGCATTACAGAACCGTGCCGGAAGGCATGGCGAACTGCTGGCGGGTTTAGTTCCTCAACGGAAAGCACTGCAAGAGCTTTATATGCAGGAAGCTGAACTTGATTTATCCATAGAAGGTAAAGATGAAAACGAATCCATCGCTGCCTTCGGGATTGGCAGTGATTTTGATCTCTTCAGTGATACGCCGGATGAAACCGTCTCGGCTCACAGCCATGAACAGGAATTTGCTCATAGAGTGATCAAACTGTGGATCAATTACTTGCGCACTGTACCTGAACAAACCAGTATGACGGATTTTATCGGGCTTTCCCGTTCTATTGTCGAAATGTTGGTGGATGAATTAATCACCGCGATCCAGCGGATGGACGTCGAAGGTGAGCTGATGGCGGTGCTGGCGAATACTGAGCAGGCGGGTGTACGGCGGGAAAAAATGATGGAGCGTCAGGTATCCCGCGTGATGCACATCATGAATGATTTCATTACGTGGTTGGGCTATCAGAATATACTGAGTGAGAAACGCCCGGCGAGCCGCATTAACAAAGGGCAACCTATTTTTGCCCGTCCGGACAAAAAAGATCCTGCCTTGTGGAAAGGTGACGAGCGCCTTTATCGGCTGACAAACGAACAACTGAACTACAGTGCCCTATTTATCTATGACTGGTTGTTCGGCTTCGGAGAAATAATCAAAGAAAACGCGGGGCATTCTGCGGGACGCGAAATTACCGCCGTTCAGAATGAACGGTTGGGCACCATTATTCATCGTATTCAACTGTCGTCGGAGTAACGAGTTGTGATTAAACCAGAGCTGAGGCCTTATGAACCGGTTGAACCCGGATATGCTGTGTTGCGCATTGAGGATTGGCAGGGAGCTACTGAAGGCGTCAGGGTATCCATCCAGCGTAATCAGGATCGCTGTTTTCTGAATGGTCAGGGGCAGTGGGTTAACAATGAAGAGTGGCTGATCTTGCCTGAGTTGCAGGAAGTCGATGGTGCGGTAGAAGCCCGTGTTGGCCCTGAATTGGTTGATGCGCTGCTGGCGGAACGTCAGGTGGCGTATCGCGTTACGGTAATAGACGATATACAGCGTGAGGTTGGCGGGCTGAAAATTGCCAATGGGGTTTTAAGTTCCTTAGCCAAAGGGGAGCATACCCCTTCTGACAACGTGAGTGAACATGTGCCTCCGGCTCAGGAACCGCCAGTCTCAATGCCGACGGAAACCGCCTCTGTTGAATCAGTCGTTGAACTTACTGTATCAAAATCCCATGAGCTGCCGGAGCCTCAGCCAATACCTGTCAATGAACGGATTGACGCAGCAGCATCTGCATCAGCCAAAAAATCGAACAAAGGAATGCTGATTGTTCTGACTTTGCTGGTTGTTGCCGGTGTACTTTGGTGGTTGCTGAAACCGCAGGAAAAGCCGGAGCCTGTCATATCCAGTGCCTCAGCAACTGCTCCTTGTGCGATGGAAAATATGACCAAAGGCAACGGGCTGGAGTTTGTTAAAAGTTGTCTGCGCAGCCAGCCTTCCAGCCTGCAAGTACAGGAAATTATCAGTCAGGCGAAAAATGCGGGACAGTGTGATATCGCACAGCGGCTTTATGCTTATAAGTCGCAGTCGGGTGATAAGCAAATCGCGCTGCGTTATGCCCAAGAATACGATCCGAAAACGGCGACAAAGAAGGGTTGTTTTGTTGCAGATGCGCAAACGGCTATTTATTGGTACGAAATCCTGATTAATCAGGATCCGCAGAACAGTGAAGCCAAAGCCCGTTTAGCGGCACTGAAAAAATAGGAAAGTATAATGAAACACCTTAACTGGCTGAAGGCGGTTTTTTCCGCCTTGGTGTTGATGGCATCGGCAGGAGCATTGGCAGCACAGAAACCGCTTTTACAGGAAGGAAAGCAAACACTCTATCAGCGCGTACTCACCTATCCAGGCTGTGAGCTGTCGGCGAAGGTCGGTGAAAAAGGGAAGATACAACCTGCTTTCAGCCGTTTTTACGTCTACCAGCGCGAAAAACAGGGTAGCGAAGAATGGCTATGGGTTGGTCCTGATAGCTATGGAAATTCCCGTGGCTGGATGAAAGCCAACTGTAGCGTAGATTGGAAAATGCAGCTCACTTTGGCTTTTACCAACCCTTCAGGTCGTAACCCGATGTTGTTCTTCCGTGATAAAACGGATGTGGAAAAGATCCTGAACACGGCGAAACCGGCAACACAATTACAGCCGTTACTGAATGATCTGAAAGCGGGCAAATCCGTTCCTTCTGTGCTGGCGCGTGAACCGGATTATATGATTGATCAGCAGAAAAACTTTTATCTGCTGCCGATGCTGGGTTCCGATGATATTTTTACTGACACGGGCTATCAGGTTCGGGTACTTAATGTCGCTTCGGTGAGCGAAGCCGGCAAAACAGCCAGTGTATTATCAGGTAAAAACGCCAGTACCTCTCCCGATAAAGAAAAAAACATGATGAAAGGCTTCTCGGCATCGGTTGTTTTTGTGATTGATTCCACTATCTCAATGGGGCCTTACATTGATCGCACTAAGCAGGCGATTGAAAAAATCTATCAGCGCATTGAACAAGAAAACTTACTTGGTCAGGTGAAGTTTGGTCTGGTCGCTTATCGTTCAAACGTTACTGCTGTCCCTGATCTGGAATATGACAGCAAAATGTATGTTGATCCCAATACGGTCAAAGATGGTAAAGATTTTCTGGCTAAAGTGCGCGACCTTAAACAAGCCACCGTTTCCAGCAGTAAAGTGAATGAAGATGCTTATGCCGGAGTCATGACAGCGCTGGATAAAGTGGACTGGACAAAATTCGGTGCCCGTTACGTGATTCTGGTGACGGATGCGGGAGCGCTGGAAGGGGATGATAAATTATCTTCGACTCAGTTGGACGCCACTCAGGTGCGTTTGGAAGCAACCTATCGCGGCGTGGCACTGTATGCGCTCCATTTGAAAACACCTTCAGGACATAAAAACCACGCTTCTGCGGAGAATCAGTACCGTGATTTGACGCTCAATGCTTTCTTGCACAAGCCGCTTTATTATCCGATTAACTCCGGTGACGTGAACAGTTTTGGCACGATAGTTGATAACCTTGCCAATGCCATTACCAGCCAGATTAAAACAGCATGGCGGGGTGAAGAGACCGTAGGCAGCGCGCTGGGTGCCAACGAATCCTATATGGGTAAAAAAACGGAGTTATCCAAAGAGCCTCTATTACATGATGCTGCGTTGTTGGGACACGCCATGCGATTAGCGTATCTGGGAGACAAACAGGGAACTCAAGCGCCGCCTGTATTTAAATCTTGGATCAGTGATCGCGATCTTGTGCATCAAAATATTCCGGCGACAGAGGTTAAGGTGCTGCTCACCAAGAGTGAGTTAAGCGATCTGAGCGAAGTCATGAAGAAGGTTGTTAATGCAGCGAATGAAGGTTTGATTTCGCCGGATGATATGTTTGCCAGCCTGCGTTCATTAGCCGCCACGATGGGAAATGATCCTAAACAGGCAAAAAATAAACAGGCAACCAAACTGGGTGAAATGGGATTACTGGGTGAATACATCGAAGGTTTACCTTATCTCAGTGAAGTGCTGAGTCTGGATGAAGATACGTGGAAAAGTTGGGATGGTCTGGAACAAGAGCGCTTTATCCGCCGTTTGAATACTAAGCTGAATTATTACCAGCGCTATAACGAAGATGTAGATCGTTGGATTTCCTTGGCGCCAGACAGTGATCCGCGGGATAACGTCTACCCCGTTCCGTTAGAAAATCTTCCGTAATGTTGTACATCCAATCGATGCAGATACAACGCGGGCAGGCAGATCAAGGTTTTACCGTCAGCCTGCCCCGGTTGTCGCTGAATGCAGGAGAAATCGCTGCGTTAACAGGGCCGAGTGGCTGCGGCAAAAGCACTTTGCTGGAGATGATCGGCGGAATACTCCGGCCTGACAGTTTGGAATGTTACCAGTTGGGAATACCGCCGCGTGATATTACTGCCTCTCTGCTGGAGGGTGAGGAAAATCAGCTTGCCCAAGTGCGTGCCAAGGATCTCGGTTTTGTGTTGCAGCATGGCGGGCTGCTTCCTTGGCTCTCAGTCGAACAAAATATCCAGTTGCCCCGCCAAATAGCCGGGCTGGTGGCGCGTTCTGAGTGGCTGGATACGGCGATTACCCGTTTAAGTATTGCCGGACTGATGAAGAAAATGCCTTCTCAACTTTCGATTGGGGAGCGTCAGCGCGTGGCCTTTGCCCGTGCGATTGCTCATCAGCCGCAACTGTTACTGGCGGATGAACCGACTGCGGCACTCGATCCTCACAACGCCGAAACGCTTTTCAGCCTGATAGTGGAAATGGTGAAAGCACTCAATTTAGTTGCCATTATTGTGAGTCACGACTGGCAGCGGGTTACGGATTTTGGCCTTAAACGCTACGCCGCTACAGTGGATGGAAAACAAAGTGTCTTTACAACCTGTTAATGCTAATACACGACCCTCTCGCTTGCTTTTGCCCCGTATGGCGCTGGCTGATTTAATTCACGATCGCAAAGTTGCGCTTTGTATTATTTTTTCGCTGATTGCCGTGATCACGCCTCTGTTACTACTGTTCGGGCTGAAAAATGGCATAGTGAGCCAGCTTCGTCACACCTTGCTGGATGATCCACGCACACGGGAAGTTCGTATGCTGGGTAATGGTAACTATAACCACACATGGTTGATGCAGCTTGCGGCTCGTCCTGATGTGGATTTTGTCATTCCGCTGACTCGTTCCCTGAATACGCAGGCCGATCTGGTCAGAGATACCCAGCGTTTTGTCAGCAATGCTGAAATTATTCCGACTGCTTTACATGATCCGCTGTTGGTGAATGCCAAAGAGCCACAAAATGAACAGCAGGTTGTGCTCAGTGCCAGTGCCGCAGAGCGTTTACAGATAAAAACAGGGGATAGCCTGCGGTTAGTAATTGCCCGTAAACGGGATGGTATAAACGAACACGTACAACATACGCTGACGGTCATTGATGTGATTGATGGAGCAAAATTCGGCCGGCCAGCTGCTTTCGTCACGCTGCTCCTTCTGGTGGCTATGGAAGATTACCGTGATGGTTATCAAGTTACCTTATTCAAGGTACATGATGGTACGCCAACCCGTGAACGCACCACTTTTGCCAAAGCGCGGCTATACGCAAATAGCATTGATAGCGTGGCGGAATTGGCAGAGTGGTTACAACAGCAACACATCGAAACGATAACACAGCAGGCGGAAATTGAATCTGTACGTGCTATTGATCATGTTCTCGGTCTGATTTTTACTGTTATCGCCTGGATATCGGCCACTGGCTGTATTGCTTCATTGGTAGGGGCTTTTATGGCAAATATCGATCGCAAAAGAAAAGATATGGCGGTACTCAGGTTATTGGGTTTCCGTCGTCAGGCTGTGGTGCTGTTTGTTTTAATTCAGGCGTTGCTTCTTACTGGCAGTGCCTGGGGAGTGGGTTTACTGCTCTATTTTGTCGCCAGTCAGTTATTTAATAACGTGCTGGGCGCTTCATTACCTGAAACGGCGTTTGTGTGTCATTTGGAACCCTGGCACCTGCTGATGGCCTTATTAAGTGTTCTGGTAGTCGCACTGGGTGTTGCTGCGGTGGGAGCCTTACGCGCGTTGAAAATTGAACCTGCGGAGAGTTTACGTGAGATTTAATCATGGTTTGAATATAGCATTGGCAGGGCTTTTTCTGGCAATACTGCCGTTTTCTGCCAGTGCCGTCTGGGAAGAAAAATACTACAATCCCAAGCCACTACCCGATGATGTAATATTGCCGATGCCCTGTGAGGGCGCGATGGCGTTTCGTAAAGTTTCGATTCCCCTTAGTCAGCCGTTGCAGGATTACAGTATTACCCTTGGCGGTGGGGCAAATGACGAATGGGGTTATTTAGAACAGGCACGTGCGGAACATATTGCGGGTAGTTTTGCCGAAGGTAAATCCGGCAAGGGGCGTTATTTCCTGATGGCGAAGTACGAGCTGACAGATTTGCAATATCAGGCACTGACAGGCCAGTGTCCTACACCGAATATGAAACTGCGTTTGTCCAAAGTGAACATAGGTTGGGTTGATGCGATGAATTTTGCTAATCAATACAACCTTTGGTTGCTGAAAAACCAGCCTAAAGCGCTGCCGGTTGAAGATGGCAAACCGGGTTTCCTGCGCCTGCCAACCGAAACAGAATGGGAATTTGCTGCCCGTGGTGGTTTGGCTGTTTCCACGGCGGAATTTCGCGATCAACGTTTCCCGATGCCGGAAGGGATAACCAGCTATGCGTGGTTTTCTGGCACTCAATCCTCCAATGGTAAACTTCAGCTTGCGGGATTGCTTAAACCCAATCCGCTGGGTTTGCATGATATGTTGGGTAATGCTTCTGAAATGATGTTTGAGCCTTTTCACTTAAATAAATTGGATCGCCGGCATGGTAAAGCGGGGGGATATATCGTCAGAGGCGGAAATTTCCTGACGCCGCAAAGTGATATACGTAGCTCACTGCGCGGAGAAGAACCCTATTACACCGGGCAGAGTGATAATAAGAATAAAACCCTCGGATTTCGTCTGGTGCTGGTTTCGCCGACATTAACTTCGCGCGATCGTATCAAAGAAATCGCCGAGGAGTGGAAAGCATTAGGCACAGACAATCCGCAAGTTAAAGAGAAAAAATCACCTGATTCCATTGATAACTTAGGCAGCATTTCAGCTCAAGTAAAGGATACGGCGTTAAAGAAACAGTTGGAACAGTTGCGTGCCGATCTACGGGCGAATGCACAATTGCGTGACGAACAACGCGATCAGGCGATTCGCACTTCCCTGCAACTTGGGGCATTTTTGTGTACAAAATTAAAGGATGATGGTGAATTTTACGATCGGTTGAACGGGTTGTATGAAAAAACCTGTAAGGCGGGCAGTGAGCTGGATGCGAATTGTTCCCGTCGACAATCACAGTTAGATCAGCATAAAAAAGTGCTCAATTTTATTGTCAATTATTATGCTGACACCTTGGTGGATATGGGCGTTACCTATAACGCGGAGCTTATTTCCCCACAAATTCGTGTTGTTCAGCAACAGATGTCCGCCCGAGGAAAAACGAATCTGAATGGTTATCTCAATACTTACTGGAAGAATCTTCAGGAGTACTGGAAGAACGGAAGAGTTGCACGGGATAGTTGGCTGGAGTCATGTAAGAAGAATAATTAACAGTAATCACTTTATTTAAGAAAGGATATATAAAAAATGGTACTGCAATCCATGCGTTCTATGATTTCTCTCTGCATGATTTTTCTACTGGTCGCCTGCCAAACGCCGCAAGGCCCTTCCGCGCAGACGGGAAAAGTCGATTCCCGTCTGACTCAGAGTCAGGACGTTGAGTTTTTTAATAAATCAGGCTGGCAGGCTTGTGCGGCGGGCGCGGCGGCAGGGGCACTTGCCTGTCTGCTCATCAATGGCGACCATCAAGCGATATGTATTGCGGCCGCCGCTATTGTGGGCTGTGGCGTAGGGGTAGGTGCCAACGCCTATCTGGATAACCAGCGCACAAAATATGCCAGCAAAGAACAACTACTGGCCGCCTCAATTAATGATGTTAAAGCAGAAAATCAACGTATTAAAAACGTGACTGCTACAGTCAAAGAGGTGATTAAGACAGATAAACTCACACTGGCACAGATTAATAAGGACATAGCGGCGAAGGTCGTGAAAAAAGATCAGGTGCAAAAACAACTGAAGGGTCTTGATGCCAATATTGTTTATTTGCGCAACACCATTAAAGAAATGAAGGAACATGAAAATCAGTGGCAGAATGTTTCTACTCAGATCGCGAAAGACGGAACTAAAACCAAGGATCTGAATAACCAAATTGTCCAAATGCGCAAAAATATCGGCTCGCTGCAACAAGAGCTGGATAGTCTGTATGAACAACGTACCGCGATTAAAGTGAGCTGATAAGGAGTTCTCATGCGTATATTGATGATGTTAGTAATTAGCATGGCACTGACCGGGTGTGTCACTAATGCACAAGAGTGTGATCCCACGGCAGGGGATATGAGTATTATTACGAAATTTAATTGTAATTACTCTGGGACTTGGGATCAGAGAGTCGTTGATAAAGAAAAAGTGCTACAGCATGAACAGACACTGAATAAAGAATTCAAAGCGGTTTATGACGCTATCGAGCGCGAGAAAAAAGCAGGTCAGACGAATCTGGAAAGTAGAAAACGCTCTCAGGTCGCATTGCAAAAGTCGTTGAATCGCCTGTTTAGTCAATTGAAAACTAAAGCCGCAGGCAAAGTGAAAATGGAAAAACAGATCGCTGAACTGGAAAAACGTATGCGTGAAGCGCAGCAGAAGCCATCGCAATCTGAAATGCAAAAACAACTGGAATTACAACAGTTGCAGAACCAGCTTAATGAACTTCAGGACAGCCTGATGATACCATAATCGAATGTAGAGCCTATGCAAGTAGGCCTCTTGGTTGAAATATCACGGTATATATCCTATAACTCCTCAGCTCGTCTTGATGATGACTATAACCATTAAGACGGGCTGAGTTATTTTTCATTAAAACACTTGTTCCGGCGTTACATTATCCTTTTATCCATATTAATAACCTGCCTATTATCAATCAGAAGCACAGCAAAGACTGTCAGAAGATGTGGCTAATAATTTCATTATACTAAAGATAAATTTACATTTTTTAATAAAATAAAAGTGTTTACTTCTTTTTATATATTTAAATCGATATATATGTATAATTTATGTTCGTATTATGAGTTCTAAGGGATTGGATAAAACAAACTAATAAGGGTTAATTTATGAAAAAAATTATATTACCACTACTATTATCTATGTTTTTGGTTGGGTGTGGTGGCGAACCAACATTTGATGCTTCGAATGATGAAGCGATGAAAGCCTCGGCTGAAAAAATGGCGAAAAATATGTCACCTGAAGAAATGGAAAAATTTGAAAAAGCGTTTTTGAAACTCTCCATGCAGTCTGTTTTGGTTGCCAAAGATGGAGATGATGCGTTAACGCTTATGAAGGAAAAACTTAACGGCAAAACGGCAAAGCAAATTATTGAAATGGCAGAGAAGTAATTTTCACATTACAGGTAATATAGTTGAAAAACAGGCTATTAATGCTGAATAAAGCAAGCAGGAATTAATTTTAAGATCTGGCAGATAAGTCACCTCTCGGTGACTTTCTCATATATCGACCAAAATGCGTGCCCCCGGTTCTTGTTCTCCCGGAACATCATTGGGATTACGTAAAGGGCAGTTTGTCAGTGAAAGACTGCCACAGCAGATGCAGCTATCGCTGGTGTTTGAGTGCAGTTGTGGCGTGCCATTCATCTATTTTTTCATTCTGAAATGAAAGGTTTGAATATAATCAAATGGTGTCTGCGGTAAAAATTTGTACGACATCAGTGAAGTTTAATGAAAAATAATACTTAGTATGTTCATATTCATAGTGTTTTTTTAATGCATCACGGTCAATGAATTTCTCCCACATAACAAATATGGCTGGATTTTCATTGGATTGCTGTATGGAAAATATTTCACATCCGGGTTCCAATAATGTTTTTTCTTGTAGTGATTTAAGTGCTTTGACAACGATATTGAGATTAACATTATCTCTGGCTTTAATTTCTGCTGTGACAAAATATCCGCTTTGATACATAGAATTTTCCATATAATTGTTTAATGTGTGATATAAAGGTTTTTTGTTTAGTTGTAAAAATCAATATACACTTAAAATACTGTGTAGGCTAAATGATAATTTATTTTTTTAAAAAAACTTCTGATGAAAAACAGTGAAGTCTTCTGATTTATTGACTTAATAATAACGATAAGAAAATAGTTTATGGAATTGTTCGAAAGCTGTTATTTGGTTATCCAGATTGATAAAATATGAAGATTGCCATTTTTGCGTTTGAATCGCTTGTTTTGAAATAGGGGATACCCAAGATGGGTAAATTCGTATGGCTCTTTTCCCTGCTTTATCCTGAGTGGAAAAAATGCCTTTTTTAATCAGAATATGAGTGTTGAACAAAAAAATACCTTTTTGGTTACCAGAGTGTGTTGCAATCATGCAGAAATCGATATTATCCCTTTGCTCAAAGGGCATAATTTCTGAGTCAGGAGTAGGTCGTTTCCATAGTGTGACAAATTGCCCCATTTTATTCGGTGTTGTTTTTGCTTGGCGGAAAACTATCGTTTTACCATTAATTCCAAAGCGTATAGCACTGTATTCATGGCTCTCTTTTTCTTGGTAGGGAATGGCACTGAATTGAAACCCAGCGGGGCGTAAGAAGGATTTTTCTATTTCAATAAAGGAATTAGGAAGATGATCTGTATTTGATGGTAATGACCAACTAAAATTTTCTAATGGTAACAAACTATACTCCTTTGTTGACTTTAATTAATTGTGTGATTTTATATTATAACGTAAATTATATGTTTCTTTATTTTATTGTGATTATTTTAACTTGAAAATTAAATTAATTCCAATAAGAATAAATATTCTATTTTTTGAATTAATTAATAATTGATATTATATCTTGATTATCACTTTTACAGAGCGATAATCGCCTGACTGATCATCAGGGATGCTGTGGTGAGTGTGTTATTATTAACCTGAACCTGAAATGAGTCATTCAATGGAGTTCGTCATTCCGAGTAAACCACAACTGTTGTGCTTTAATAAATTCGGACACTTTGGTAAAGGAATAGAATAACTTTAATTAAGGTGTCTTTATGAAACGAAAATCACCCCAAAAATTTACCGATAACTTTAAAAGAGAAGCGGTCAATCTGGTTGTTGAACAGAGCTATACAGTCCCACAGGCAGCTGAAACCTTAGGTATTCCAACAAAACTCCTGTATACGTGGCGGAAACATTATGTTGAGCAATCTAAACCCAGTGCTTTAACCCCCCGATGAGCGACAGGAGTTGTTGCGGTCATGTATTAAATGGTTAGTTGCTGTGATATGCTTCCGGCTTTTTAAGGATGAAGTATGGCCAAAGTTGATGTCTATTGCCGTTATTGCCACAAATCAGAACAGGTCAAAGGACATGGGAAAGGAAATGGCGGACATCCTCGTTATCGCTGTTATAGCTGCTGTAAGGTCTTTCAGTTGGCGTATACCTATCAGGCCTGCAAACCCGGCGTTAAAGAACAGATTGTCGATATCGCGATGAATAACGGGGGAATTCGTGACACCGCTCGGATCCTGAAAGTCGCCACCGCCACCGTCATGAAAACATTAAAAACCTCAGACCCCGAAACGTAACGACACTTCCCCTTGCGGAATGTGGCATCCAGATTGTCTGTGAAATCGACGAGCAATGGTCGTTTGTCGGCAATAAGAAAAACCAACGCTGGCTTTGGTATGCTTGGGAACCCCGCCTGAAGCGAATAGTGGCTCATGTTTTTGGCGATCGCAGTCGAAAAACGTTAGACAAGCTGCTTACCCTTTTACTATTCGGTTTTACTGCACGGATGACTATGTTGTTTATGACCCACTTCCCGAGGAAGAGCACTTGACTGGAAAGGCGTTTACTCAGCGTATAGAGAGAACGAATTTAACGCATCGTACCCGAATCAAAAGGCTGAATAGAAAAACCATTGGGTATTCAAAATCGGAAGAAATGCACGATAAAGTGATAGGAACCTTTATTGAACGTGAACATTATTTTTAATACCTAATCTAATCATTTAATACATGACCCTTTTCCTCACCGACCAGTTTTTCGAGTTGCCGCAGATAATCTAATTCCCAGTGGTAATAAAATTGAAAAGCCTCCATACCTTCCTCCTTCAAAAGGCTATGCTGAGTGAAATATTATTTTCATTTTGAAATATATAATTATTTATGTATTTTTATATTGTAGATTAATAATAAAACGGTGTTTTAATCACAATCTGTTTTATTTTAAATAAGAAAAATCAAATGGAAACGATAAGCGTCAATAAAACAAATAATATTAAATTCATTATATTTATGAGAAGCATTCTAAAATACGCTCACACTGATTCGTTATTTAGAGCCTAAATAAGATGGCGGAGAGGTATGCGGCCAATATTACGAGCATCTTTATCATTTCCCGATAAAGATGCATCGCAGCGCATTTAAAAGGATTTTTTTCATGTCCCAGATGATTTCCGGCGACTTATTTCTTCCAACAACGGTAGTAATCACGTAGCCGCTTTGTTATCTGTTCATCCTTGCAAGAGAATGCAACCAAATCCGGGGGAGGCGTATAAATAGCATCAATAGATTCAACTTGTGCACCATAAATATTGAGTAAAGATTTATAGATTAATTCATCCCACCCTGGTTTAAGATTCCAGATAAATTCATACCCCATCGCTACCGTTTGCTTTGCCGCTTCCGAAATGGTCATATCTCGACTCAGCCCCACTAAAGGCCGGCGAATAGGTGTAAAATCCGCCAAATCAATCTCCAGATTAGGTAGCCCCATGAGTGCATTCGCAACATAATCCGCTAAAAGCGGGGATTGATGCAGGCCATCCCGGTATGTACCCGTTACAAGCCACAGCCCGTCTATGCCACACGACCCAATTAATGGAAAACCATCCGCAGAGATGGGTCTGTTACCCACCTGAATGGCAAGGATCTCTGATTCAAACAGATCAACATTTATCTGGTTGTAAGCGCACTCCAAAAGGAACTGTATGGTAGCAACTGTCGCATGTGTACGAGGCTGGTTGGACAAAAGGTTAGTCGCGCCGACGTAGAGAACACCATCACTACGCGGAACACAATGCAACCCACAAGCAAATGCCCGATTAGGTGTACGAATAACGGATGTCGGTAACTCATCAGGATTTTTAACTTTGAGTAAAACAGACACACCATAGCCGGCAAAGAGTGGTGGAATTTTCTGCACAATAGAAGTCTGGTCTGATAATATATCGAGGGATTGCACACCTGCCGCAATAATCACTTTATTTGCGGTAAAACGTACTCCATCGACAGTTTCAACGCCCACTATGATTCCATTTTCTGTGAGAACGCGTTTAACGTTGTTATCGACGATTTCTCCACCTTCCCGGAGCAATGCCGCATCCAACATTTCAAGCAATAGATGGGAATTAAGGGCATGTTCTTCTGGAATATAAAGCCCTTTAAGCGAACGCACCAAATCGTTAGGTTTCATTCCCTTAATCGATCGCGGCTCAATAACTTCATAAGGCTCATTATATTCACGAAGAACACTCTCTATAGCATCATAATTAACACTATCAACAACCTCCATTCCGGCGGTATTAAGAATGACATGAGTCCCTTTTGCGGTAAACAGAGGGCGAGTATCTCCCGAAGAAGCGGCCAAACGCTGTGCCCATGTTGACCAGCGATCCTTCGCGATACGGTCCATTTTGAGTTTCAGTTTTCCGTAATCGCTCGCAATAAGTCCACTGGTCACTTCACCAAAACAACCATTCATTGCCCCTGCGGCTCTCGATGCCGCATTGCTACGATCAAGACGCCCCAACCTGCATACTTTCAATTGGCGACCAACAAGTTCATAAGCAATTGAACCTGCGATAGCACCAGATCCTACAACAATCACATCATAATTCATCGGTTCTATCCTCTTCACATTGCGCGTTGATAGATAAATACCCCTAAAAATCGCCCCTAAAAATCCTTAGGGACAGATTAGAGATGATTTGCTGACAGCTAAGTTATGGAAAATGCTTTCGTTATGTGCTTATTCTGACTTTAAAGAGATTACGTTAGATTTGTTTATGAAGGTGACTATATCAGGTGTATTTAATCTAACAGAGGGTTTTGAGATTAGTCAACCGCAATATAACACTGACAGAACAGACACAAATATTCATGTGGTGGTTAGCTTTGGTCAGAGATCCTGAAAGCAAAAAAAGCGCCCTGAGGCGCTTTTTTTGTGACTTGCAGATTTTGATAAAAATCTATCATCCTGAATTTGGAGTGAAAACGAGATTCAAACTCGCTACCCTAACTTTGGCAAAGTTGTACTCTACCAACTCAGTCAGTTTAGTTTTTACAATTTATCAAATCGCACAAATCAGACTGAATCTCCTACAATTAATTGATTATTTTGAAAAATATTTATACGTTACACCGATTTTTCTCCCGAAAACATCTCCTTTATATCCGCATTCGGGGTGTCAATAGCCGCTATATCACTCAACATGACATAAACATTTCTGCCGTCCTGTTTTATGAATTGATACTGAATTACCACTTAAATACCCTCTTGTATGTCTTTCAGTACTACTTTCATTGTTCTCAGAGAGTTCATTCGAATACGCCCAACCTAATATTTTTAGGCCAAGAAGACGATGAAGAATGGCTTTCATTTAAAACCTCAGTAATACCATGAGTAAAATCTAATATATGTTGGGCTTTATCATTTTTCATTGGTTATGATGATTTATTATGTGATACAGCCAAAGTCGGAAATTTTATATATGGGGATTTTTACTGGACTTAATTTACCTGCAATTCCTGATACTATCCCGCTGCCAACGGTGTCTTTTAGGTTATCTTTTTGAAAATTATTTTTAATGGTTTTAGTAACAAAATTTTTATCATAATTATTTATATCAAATATCATATTCATTGTTTTAGGGTAAGGGTGTGCAATCTTCAATTTCTCATCTAATTTGTCAACCGCCATATTACCAAGAAGATTGATTCCTGTACCAATCCCCGTGCCAAGCAAAGTTCTAACAACTGCTTCTAAACATATTATTCGAGTTCCAGACTATTTCTGATGTAGCGCTGTCTCTATCCCCATCAATAGAATGAATGGCTGCATTGACCACATTTTTTCTTCTGCTGTTTCTTTAAAATAAAAAGGCATGTTGTGTTTCTTTTTTAATCCGATTATTAGTGGAAATTAAGATATAGGGAATATCATATCATAAATACTTAGAGTAATTATGTTAGTAGAGATTTTATAATTTCACATTACATAATTATATCTATTTTTGATAAACAGAACAATAGGGTAATTTATGATTCTTGTAATCATTTTCAATATTTTCAAGCTGCTCACAAATTGGTGAAACTTTATTATATAAGCATTCTCCTTCCTCTGTTAAAACTAATCCGTGGCTTTTTCTTTGAAAAAGTTTGACACCTAATGAAAATTCCAATTTTTTTAAGCTACGACAAATGGGTGACTGTGTGATAAAACGCTCCTGTGTTGCTTTATTTATTGATTTATTTTTAGCTACAGCAATAAAATTTAGTAATTCTTTTGAAGTAAACATCTGAACTCCTTTTTTAAAATGATAGAGTTTTTTTAATATGATAGAGCTATTCATAACGCTATAAGCTGTTAATGGATGTATTGTTCCCTTACCTTAAATACATTATTTTACGCAGCTATTCAGCATAACGATCTCATTACTGATGTAACAATAATATATAGACATCATTATTTGTCAACAATTGAATATATAAATCATTCTCCGTAGGGAAATTATGCTTTAAAATAACAAATACTAATTAAATAATAATTGAATGTTAAATCACAATAATAAATAAAAGTCATTATTCATAAGTTTCATTTAAATAAAGAAGAATTCAACCCCAAAAATATTACCTGTATATATCTTTTCAAGATAGATATTGCAATCATTGATTGTGATAATAACCACACTATTAGCCTCCCCATTCAGATAATAATCTGTTAATAATTTTATTTAATATTTTAGTGCTTTTATTGCTGTAATTTTCAAAAACTTAATCTCCCCATTTTAGCTAATTCCCGTACCAATGCCATTTCAATAATTTCGTTATTAACTTCATCATTACCTTTCCCAGCAGCAAGAAATAAAGACAACAAAGCGACATTGCGAATATTTGCACCTGTCACGCTTGTTTCTTTAGCTAATTTATTGAAATCGATATCTTTTGATAATTTTATATTTTTAGGCCAGATTGATTGCCACATTTTCTTACGAATTTTCTCATCCGGATAAGTAAAGCGGGTAATAAAAGTAAAACGTCGGTTAAATGCACTGTCTAAATGGTTACGGTTATTCGTGGATAAAATAACCAAACCCGGAAAGTTTTCCAACCGCTGTAGTAAATAAGAGACTTCGATATTGGCATGCCGGTCTTGTGCATCTTTGGTTTCACTACGTTTACCAAACAGAGCATCCGCCTCGTCAAAGAATAAAACGCCCGCATCCTGTTTTGCTAAATCGAAAATACGGGATAAGTTTTTTTCCGTTTCACCAACGTATTTATTCACGACGGTAGATAAATCGACTTTTATTAAATCAACGCCAATACAGTCAGCAATAACCTCCGCCGCCATGGTTTTTCCAGTGCCTGAATCACCATAAAACAGGGCACTGATACCGGCGCTATAGCCAATTTTATCTTTAAACCCTCCCGCCAAGATCTGTTCCCGATACTTAATTGCCATCAGTATCTCCTGTATCTGTTGAGCCACTTCATCAGATACCAGCAAATCCTTTAATGAACGTTTAGGGGTAATGCGCTGTCCCAATTGGCCGAAATTTTGCTGGGCACGTAAATTGAGTGCCTTGCGTATATCACATTGCTGCAAAATACCCGAAGGATCTCGCTGCTGCTGATAAATCTGCGCCTCTTGTAAAATCAATGGCAGGGTTTCAGGGTTAAACGCGTAACGCTGGCTTAAAGTGATAACATCAATATCCTCTGAACAGTTATGCGGTAAATTGGCCGTTAATAGTCTGTTTTTTTCTACTGACGTGAAAACGGGCATTTCAACCAGTAGTGTCGGGAGTTTTTTCAACCATATCAGTGGAGAATACGGTTCGACCAGACAGATAACCCTTAATTCAGGCTGATTCAATAACGCTGACAGGGAATCCAGTAGCTGTTTATTTTTCTCGGCTAATAAACAGAAATTCCGTAATAATAAACAAGCTCCACGCATACGGATTTCCCGCAAAATATGCTTTATCTGGAAAAGAGTTGTTTTATCATCGCCATCAGCCAATTTAGCGATATCCACCCATAGCGTTTGTCGCTTTTCCGACGCCATCATATTGGCGACGACATGGGCCCTGGCACTGCCGGCAGTGCCGCGTAATAAAACAATAGATCGAATATCCTCGTGGTCAGGTAACAATAAGTTACCCAATGCCTGTTTTAAGCCTGTCGGATAACCACCAGTTTCTATGGGCGTTATCCACTCAGCATAATGTTCTAAAGCTGGTGTAATATAGTGATGCCCAAGTAAAAAATGATACACGCCGCTGTCAGTCACAAAGGCGGTCTGGAGCCAGGTCAAGGTTTTTTGACGGCTATCGACGGATAAGAGTTGGCAGCCAATCAAAGGTGCCCGATGCAGGAAACTGGCCTGCTGCGCCTGTTTCTCCAGCGGCGAGTGGCAAAACAGTTCCAATGCCAGCGCAAAACAAGGGAGTCGGGATTGTTGCTCTCCTTGAATCAACGCAAACAGGTGATAGTAGCGGCTATCGAAATGGGGCAATAAACCTAACAGCAACACATCCCTTTCAAAATCTGTCAGATCAAAACGGGCAATCAAGTCAGTTAATCGGGATGCCACGGGGTTGACTGTCTGGGGTATTGCCAAATAATCATCATTGACCCAATGAGGTTTACCCAGCGGTTTATCTAACCTGGCTATGACGTCTTCTTCGCTTAACAGAAATTCATCAAGGAGGTCACTGCGCTGATCGGTTATACAATGGAAATGGTATTGCAGTACAAGATCGATACGTTCCAGTTGGCTAAATAGAAATGCGAGATTAGGATCATTATCTTCCTTAAATGGATCAGAGAAAACAGACGCTATATTCATAATTTTTGTCTCAGACTAAGTGATTGTGATCAAGAGTTATAACCTCGTCACGGTTAATATATGATGAAAGGCAATATATTGAAGAAAGCTACCGCCACAAAATGAAAAAATATCATTTTTAATTTTCTGTGATCACATAATTCTTACATCGATAATAATCGTGCCAAAAAATTCATAATAAATAAATTGCCAATAATGCATTTTGCTTTTTATGCATTTTGCTTTTTATGTGGTTTCATTTATATCAGAATGAAGATAAATAGATTATTTATTACTTAATCATATTAATTAGATTTTAAATATAATGAGATAATGGATAAACTTTAATATTATCCTCAGCTAATTAAATGCATTTAATGTAATTACATTCGTAGTCATGTAAAATAAATATAAAATGATAATTAATTTCGATTCTATTGAAATTGTATACAAGGAAACTACAAGGGGTATAGGGATAATTATATAGAACCGGATTGGCTTCTTATCTACAAAATTACTGATGTTCTTCGCTCCGAACGAACTGGAACCCACTCTGACCTTTTCTAATTAGAGTGGGATCACGGAAAAGGGGAATAAGCAGAATCGCAGGTTCATACCAAAGTAAAGTTATTTATTAAGGCTCGGTTCATCAATAAACCGAGCCTGTTCTCATCATCATTCGGCGCAATCAATATACCTGACATAAAAATTGCGCCGTTTTTTCACAACAAATCAGCTCAATCCACCAGCTCCAACACACCTTCAATAATCTGTGATTTCAGTTCGATAATATTGTGGTGGTCACAAGGCAGTGGTATGACAGACAGATGCCGGCAAGCCTGTCCTATCTGGTTATCATCAGCGTGCAATGCTGCCGGGATTTTTCCCTGCTCGTTTAATTGAGCGTGGAACTCCGGCAACTGAGTCGCTTTGAATAGCGTGACCGGGCTATGTTGTAGAGGTTGCAAAAGCTCATGCTGACAAATCGCATCGTCCGCAGGGCCGGCCTCCAGCGCTCGTACCGCCGCATCCCCTTCCAGCCCCAGCTCCTGTAATAGCATCTGCCGCCAGCTTGGATGTAAAGCCCCCAGACTGACCCGATAGAAGCTGTCCAGCAGGTAGAGATGGATATCACGTATTCCTCTGGCTTCCAGTTGTGCGGCAATTTCCAGCGCAATTAATCCCCCCATTGACCATCCCAGAATACGTACCGGGCCTTGTGTCAATGGCTGATACCGTTCCATCTGCTCCAGATAGAAACTGGCTATGTCACGCAGTGACATGATTAACGGCCGGTGGTACAGGTTGTAATTATCCACACCCAGACACGTCAGTTTGCCATCCAGCGTTCTGGCGATGTCCAGATAAACTTCACATCCCGCCATAGCCGGATGGATCATCCATAACGTTTCTTTAGCTGAACCGTTATTCAATGGTTGGATCAGTTGATATTCAAGGCTTGCAAGAATGCCACGGATGCTGCGTCGCTTGAACAGTTCCATCACAGTGACCGCCTGTCCCAACAAGACCGACATCTGCTGACAAACAGGAATAGCCAGAATGGAAGTCCCGCCACATTCAAAAAAGTCATCGTTTACACCAACGTGATCCAGCTCCAGTTTCTGCTGCCATAACTGACAGAGTTGTTGCTCCTGTTCGGTCTCGGGCGGTTGATACTGATGCTGTCTTGGCGCAATGTAATTTAATGCCGACAATTGTTTACGGTCTATCTTGCCACTGGCATTCAACGGCAGTTTTGGCAGATGCGTCAACACAGACGGCACCATATACGGCGGCAACACTTGTGCGAGATGCTGACGCACATCGGTTTCATCCAGCGGTTCGTCACTGACATAATAGGCAGCCAGACTATCAGATAAGCCACTGACTTTAACCAAAGCACACTGGCGAATGCCCGGTATTGCCATCAGCGTATTTTCAATTTCCCCCAGTTCTATCCGATAACCATTAATTTTGATCTGACTGTCTATCCGTCCCAGAAATTCAATGTTGCCATCCGGTAGCCAACGCCCTAAATCTCCCGTCCGGTACAGGCGTTCACCACTGATCGGATGATACAGAAAACGTTCTTCTGTACGTACCGGATCACGATAGTAGCCAATGGCCACACCTATCCCACCGATATACATCTCACCGATGGCCTGAGCGGGTACAGGTTCCAGATCTTTATCTAGAATAAGAAAGTATTGATTAACCAGTGCCTTGCCATAAGGGATGCTCTGGCTATAGCCGGCGCCTTGTGGCACTTCGAATAGAATCGACCACACCGAAGTTTCCGTGACGCCACCACCGCTAAAGACGCGGCAACCGGGGAGCCAGTCACGGCAGCGCGGTATATGATTAACCGGTATCCAGTCGCCGGATAACAGAACGCGATCCATCGCAACAGTAGGCCGCTCTGCCAGATTTTCTACTTCCTGCAATAGCAATTCGAACAACGCCGGTGCCGCATTCCAGATCGTGACACTGTGTTCACAAATTAATCTGAGTAAGATCTCTGGCTGGTATCGCTGCTCTTCGCTTGGGATCACCAGCCTTCCCCCCACGCCCAGAATACCGAACATGTCATATACCGATAAATCAAAGCACAGGGCATTAAGAGCCAGTAAGGTATCTCCCCGCACAACGTTCAATTTACGGTTGATGTCTATCAATGTGTTACAGGCCGTGTCATGCCGAACAGCTACGCCTTTCGGTGTTCCCGTAGAGCCAGAGGTGAAGATCACATAAGCCAGACTGTCACAGGCGATCGGCACGGGTAATGACATCGGCTGAGGCTCAGTTAAGTTAATGGCGCAGCCGTACGGATCAAGTTGGATGATGCCGCAGGTTTCGGTTGCCCACGCTTTGCTGCTGATCACCAACTGCGTGTCAGTCTGATCAATGATCTGCTGACAGCGCTGCTGCGGCCATGAAATATCAACGGGGACGTAGGCTCGTCCCGCCAGTAAGACGGCCAGAACAGCAATAATCTGCGCCCTACCTTTGCTTACCTGAATGACGATCAGCTCAGATTGATTACGCGGATGTTGATGGATCTGCGCGGCCAGTGTCTGCGCAGCCTGAAGTACTTCGGCATAGCTGCACTGACCGAGAGTATCAATCAGGGCGATATCATTCGGCTGCTGCCGAGTCCAATCGAGAAGCCCCTGATACAATGGATAACTGTAGAGAGCAGCATCCTGCGTTTCCATTGGCGGTTGCAACAGAGCTATTCTCTCTTCCGGTGAATACAGGCTAATGTCTTGCACTAATTGTTCCGGATGAGCCACCATCTGCATCAATATATTCTGGAAGTGCCTGACCATTTCATTGATCGTTTCTGGTGCAAACAGCGCTTTGGCGTAGTTAATATTGCCGGACAGCGCATCATTCCCCTCTTCAAATCCGAAGCTGAGGTCAAACTTGGCGACATCATATAACTCCGCCAGATTTTGCATGCTGAAAGGTGCATCAACATCCGTCGCTTTCTGTTCCAGCGAGAAAGAGATCTGAAACAGCGGGTGGCGTGATAAATCACGGTTTAACTTCAGAAATTCGACCAGTTTTTCGAAAGGCATTTCTTGATGCTGCTGGCTGGTAATCGTGCTGGCAAAAACCTGACGAATTTGTTCAGCAACGCTCCACTCTGACGATACCTGATTACGCAGTACCAGCATATTGACAAACATGCCAATCAATGGCTCCAACTGCGGATGTGAACGGTTGGCTATCGGGCTACCGATGACAATATCGTGCTTGCCGCAATACCTGACCAACAGGAGATTCATGCCAGTCAACAAAACCGCATGTAAAGTCACATCCAGTTGGCGCGCCAGTTGCCGCAACTGGTGGCTTAACTGAGGAGTCAGGGAGAAGAAAGTCGTGCTGCCACGATGATCAAAAATATCGGGGCGCGGATAGTCGCAGGGAAGTTCCAACTGAGGACAATCCTGTAACTGTTTCAGCCAGAATTGTTTTAACTGTTCCAGTTTATCGCTGGACAACATCTGCTGCTGCCAGGCTGCATAATCCATATATTGGATGGATAACGGCGGCAGTGCGGGTGGGCGGTTATTCAATTCAGCGCCATAGAACTCGGCCAGCTCCTTTAAGAACACATTCAACGACCAGCCGTCAAAACTAATGTGATGAATGTTGAGCAGGCAGAAATGAGACACTTGCCCATCTGATTCAGTCCGTTGTAACAGCGTCGCTCTGATAGGGTATTCACAGCGTAAATCAAATACACGGAAGATCTCTTTTTGCAGAAAATCATGCCATTCATCCGCCTGCACTTCCGCATGGACAACAGCCAGTGCCTCATCATGGGCTTGCAGGAAAGATTTTCCGTGTTCATCTTGTTCAAAGGTACAACGTAATATCTGATGGCGGTGTACCACGGCTTGCAAGCTATGGACAAAACTGTCCGTCTGGATATCTGTCTGCAAGCGGAATAGCAGGGGAATGTGGTAAACATTGTTTTCCTGCATCAGCGTTTCGATAAACCAGAGGCGTAATTGTGCAAAAGACAGGCTCCCCCGTTGCAACCCTGCTTGGGGTATCTGGTCAAGGTGCGTGCAATTACCGGACAGGAACGCGCTCAGAGATCTGACGGTAGGATGCCGGTTTAACGCCACTAATGGGATGGTGCACTGCAATAACTGGCTCAAACGATTACTCAACTGGATAGCTATAATAGAGTTGCCGCCCAGCCGGAAAAAGTTATCGTCTATGCCGATACGTTCACATTGCAGCAACGCCGCCCAGATATCACAACACTGCTGTTGCAGCGGCGTCTCAGCAGCCGTGTACTCCTGCTGTACATCCGTAAAAACAGGCGCAGGACACAGGCGGCGATCCAGTTTGCCATTGATAGTCATCGGAATACGGGGCAATGGAATCAACGCACTGGGTTGCATATAGTGAGGCAACACCTGTGCCAATATCTGCCGGATCTCAGACGAATCAATGCTATTACTACTGTTTAACGGGCTTACCGTATAATAACAGACGATCTTTGGGGATTCCTTGCCATGAATGATCGCCACAGCCTGATCGACACCCTCAATATTGGCGAGCACACACTCGATTTCTCCAAGCTCGATCCGATGTCCCCGAATTTTCACCTGACTGTCATTACGACCGAGATATTCCAACGAGCCTCCATCCAGCCAGTGCACAATGTCGCCCGTGCGATATAAGCGGGCATGATCCGGGTGCTGTTGGAATGGATTAGGAATGAATTTTTCACGGCTTAATTCTGGTTGATTCAAATAGCCACGCGCTAACCCTACGCCGGATAGGAACAATTCACCAGGCGCACCCACCGGCAACGGCTGCAAATCACTATCCAGCACATAAGCCGCACACTGCGCCAATGGTCTGCCAATGTTGCGCGCGCCATTATAACGATAAGGGTTAACGATGCAGCAGACACTGCTTTCAGTCGGGCCATAACAGTTGAATACATTGATTCCCTGATCCGCATAGTGATCGAACACATCCTGAGACGTGGCTTCTCCTCCCACTATCAGCCATTGCAGGCTGGCCGGCAACGTCGGTTTGAGTTTAAGCAGCACTGGCGGCAACATCGCATAACCAATCTGCCATTTCTGCAATAACGTTTGTAATTCCTGTAAGTCATAACGCTGTGCGTCAGATGCTACCACCAGCGAGTGTCCCCCAACCAATGCCGGGAAAATTTCCATCAGATGGGCATCAAACACAATGGAAGAAAATTGCAGGAAGCGAACACCTGACTGTTCCATTTCCATTCTGGCAAACAGGCTACGCGCCATAGCAGCAGAGCCACAATGTTCTACCAGCGTACCTTTCGGCCGGCCTGTCGTGCCTGATGTGTAAATAACATAAGCCAATTGCCTTGGTTCCACCTGCGGCAACGGTTGTGGGATATCATCCGTTGCCTCTGTATCCGCCAATTCGCTCAGATATAGCTGTTGTAGATCGGGACGCTCAAACAGAGGTGCTAAATCGGGTTCTGTCAGTACCAACCTGATTTGGCTATCCTGCAGGATGTAATTCAGTCTCTCTGCCGGAACATTTGTATCCATCGGCACATAAGCAGCCCCGGCTTTGAGAATCGCCAGTAATGCTACAACCATGTCGATACTGCGCCCGCAGCACAGACCTATCAGCTCACCTGACGCTAATTCACGCTGAAAAAGACGACGATATGCCGCCCGCAACCGAACAGCCTGATGTGATGTGATCTCATCCAATTCTTGATAGCTCAATGTCCGGTGATCATCCATTAATACCGGATTTTGTGGTGTCAATCGTGCCTGTCTTTCCAGCAAACCATGCAGAGTCATCAATTCCAAGCCTTGATCAACCGCAAAAGCCCATTCTTCTAGCAGTTGTCGGCGTTTGTCATCACTCAGCGCTAATAACTGCGGATGTGGATAGTGAAGATGGGAAGGAAGACGCGCCAGCAATGTTCCCAGCATCTGCAAAATGGCATTGGCGCGTTCAGCATCAAGGCAATTCTGGTTATAGGACAGAGATAGCGTCAATCCTTGCTCTACATTACCCTCAGCGATCAGGTTCAACGGATAGTCGGTATTATTGCCACTGGCAGTCCGCAGATTGCCCCGCAGGGTATCCAATGCTGTCGTTGGATAATTTTCATAGACAAAAATAGATTGGAACAACTTTTCACCTGCGGGCTGCAATTCAGCCAGTGGCTGATAGCTGTAGGTATCCAAATCAATCATGCGTTGATGAAGCGTGCGAAGCTGTTGCAGACAGGTCGATTGCGGTTCCCAGTCCATTACCAGTGGCAAGGTATTGATGAATAATCCGACACTATGTTCGATACCTGATACGGGATGGTTGCGGCCAGACAAGGTGATACCGACGATGGTCTGTGATTGTTGGCTGAACAGATGCAATAGCTTATGCCAGGCGAACTGGAGCATGATATTGAGTGTCAGTCCATGATTACGGGCGGTTTCCTGTAATGACAAAGCGTCAGCATGAGGTAATGTGTGATGCGCGGTGGCTTGAGTCTCAGGAACGTCATTGCGGGTGGTATTGGATAAATTATGGTTAAACAACAGGGAAATATCCGTGCTTTCCCAATGCCGGGTATTCCGTTGTTGCCAGTGGTGACGACACTCCGCAATTTGACTCGCGTAATAACGCTGGGTCGCCAGATAAGCTGTATCGGTACGGGTATCCGGCATTTGTCCCGCCTGTAGCTGCTGATAAGTACGATGGACATATTCCAGCAATATCTGGCTGCTCCAGCCATCAATAATAATGTGATGACTGGTGTGGATCAGGCTGTATCGGTCGGCGGCCAGTTTAACGAAACAAACCCGCATCAGCTCTGGTTTATTCAGTTCGAAAGATTGGTGGTATTGTTGCTGACAAAGCGCAGTCAATGCTTGCTCCTGTGTAGAACAGGTACTGAGATCATGGTATTGCCATAATAATTCAGCCTGCCTGAACACAATTTGCTGTGGCTGTTCCTGCCAGTCAAAGCCTGTACGCAACACCGGATATCGCTGCTGGGCGTATTCCCAAGCGCGGTAGTAATCATTCAGATCGATCGGTTGTTCGTAATCCAGGACAAACTGAAAATGATAAGTCGAGTTATCGGGATGACTCAGATAATGATGGATAAATCCTTGTTGTAGGCTGTTGGCCGGATAAGCAACCACTGGTGTCAATCCTGCCGGTAATCGGGCCAGTAGTGCGGTATCAATCCCATCGTCCACTGTCTGCTGAATCTTACTGGCGGATGGTGCCATCGTGTCGATAAGCGATATCAAGGCTGTTTGGAAACCGTGATCCAACTGAGCAAGCTGCGACTGACTGAGTAAGCCATCCCAACGATAGTGCAGCTCTTGGCCGATAAGCCAGAGATTGAGGGTAAGTAAACCGGAATCAACATTGCGCGGACTGATGGTTTGTCCGGCCGATTCTGCACTGATTTGCCAGTCATTTTCAGGCGCCTGTAACTGCCCCAGATAATTGAATATCACCCCGGAATATGGCAGAGACAATGCCGACGCCTCAGCCCCCAAATGACGCAGTGCCCCGAATGAAATACCTGAATCGGGTACGCCGCCAAGGGTGGCATGAACTTGCTGCAATGAAATCGCCTCTTCACCTTCAGCAGAAAAATGCAGAGGATAGAGAGCCGTAAACCAACCCACAGTACGACCCACATCCAACTGTACCGATGGCAGATGGCGGCCATGACCTTCCAGAAGCAACGTATGGTTCGCTATTCCACTGAGATGACCCAATACGTGCAGGAACGCAGTCAGTAAAACTTCATTAGGCGCAAAACTTGCCGCACCTGTGGTCACACTCAGCAGTCGGATACTGGCGGCAGGTTCTAAAGATTGTTGCAGGAATTGACGAGTGTGGCTGGCCTCCAATAATGGCCGGTAATCAGATTGTGAAACACATTGCTGCTGCCAGAATTCACACTGAGATTCAAAGCCGGAAAGTTGTTCAGTCAAGGCTGTCTGCCATTGCCGATAGCTGGCTGTTTTGGCGCCGAGGTTTTTATCATGATAAAGCTGTTTTAAATCATCAAGCAGGATGCGCCATGACACAGCATCCACAATCAGATGATGCAAGGCACAGTAAATGCGGGCTGAACCATCTGGATAGCCATCAATATAAGCAAAACGCCATAGTGGGCCAGCCGTAATGTCGAAATCACGTTGCCAGCTATCCAGACAGTCATGGAGTGCGCCATCAGTCAACGGATCATAATGGCAAATTTCCAGCGCCATTGGTGCGACCTGATTGATATCTAGATAAATCTGGCGTTCAGCGGGAATAAATCTGGCTCGCAGCATATCGTGCCGTTCCACCAGTGCCTGAATCGCTGTTTCCAGTTTGTGCGGTTGTAAAGGCGGTACCCGAATCAGAAAAGCCTGATTCCAGTGATGAGGCTCAGCAAATACCTGTTCGAAAAACCAATGCTGAATAGGATGAAGAGGAAAATCACCCTGTAGTATTCCCTGTTCAGAATGCATCATCTGGGAATCAGGAGTGGTAGCCAGTTGTACCGCCAGTTCAGCAATCGTACGGCATTGATATAATAGTTTAGTGCTGCATGGCAACTGCTGGCGACGCATTTCCGAAACCAACCGGATAGCGGAAATGGAATCGCCCCCCAGATGAAAAAAGTCGTCATCAATCCCTATTTCGTCCAAACCCAGAATCCCGTGCCAGATGTTTTGCAACCGGTGTTCTAACTCCGTTTCTGCGGCACGATAAACATAGCGGCTCTGTTTAAAATCTGGCTCTGGTAACGCCGTAGCATCCAACTTGCCACTAATCGTCATCGGCAGCGATGCCAGTTGCACGAATGCAGATGGCATCATGTAATCCGGCAGGGAAAGCTGCAAAGTACGACGTAGGTTATCTTCGTTTAAGGTAATCTCTGACACATAGTAGAGCACAATATGCGAGCGATCCTGACCGCGTACCTGCGCTGCGCATTGACTCAGCCCGGATGCCGCAATAAATACCTGCTCAATTTCAGCCAGCTCAATGCGATAGCCATGAATTTTTACCTGAAAATCCTTACGCCCCAGATATTCCAGTTCCCCATTCGGCAACCAACGCGCCTGATCTCCCGTACGATAGAGCCGCTGATCATCGGTATGTTGAGCAAATGGGTTGGCAATAAACGCCTTGGCTGTTAATTCCGGCTGCCCCAAATATCCTCTGGCCAGCACAGCGCCAGAGAGGTAAAGCTCACCGCTCATGCCCATCGGGACTAACTGCAACTGTTCATCCAAGACATAAGCCTGAATGCCGGGAAACGGACGGCCAATATTTTGGGCGCCATCCCATTGATAATGGTGCATAGTGACACATACGCTGGCTTCCGTGGGGCCATAGGCGTTGAATATCCGCCGTCCCTGCATGGCGTAGTGATCCAGAATGGTTTGAGGTGTTGCTTCGCCTCCCACCAGAATATTTTGTAACCGGGCAGGCAACGCCGGTTTTGTTTTCAACAAGGTGGGGGGAAAAGTGGCGACTTCAACCTGATAAGTTTCGATTAATTTTTTCAGCAGCTCAGGATCATGACGCTCTTCTTCTGAAGCAATCACCAATGTATGGCCGAAACACAGTGCCATAAAAGTTTCAAACACATGGGCATCAAATGCCAGCGAAGCAAACTGCAACCAGCGTTGTGGCCGTTCAATACCCTCAATCACTCTGGCATATAGACCATCCAGCATGAGTAATACTCCACGATGCTCCAGCAGAGTCCCTTTCGGACGGCCTGTCGTACCAGATGTATAGATGGAGTAGGCTAATGAACTCGGCTCTGAGGCTGTTTGCGGAGCACTGTCTGGCTGATCACGGTAATCATCCCAGTCGTTTCCGAATGTCAACAAAGCCAGATTTTGCCCGTAATCGCGCAATATGGTTTGATGCGTCATGTCTGTAATTGCCAGCCGGGATTGGCTATCGGTCAGGATATAGGCCAGCCGTTGCGTTGGGACTTGCGGGTCAAGAGGCAGATAAGCCGCTCCCGCTTTCATCACCGCCAACATGGCAATCACCATATCAACCCCACGATTCATAAAAATCGGCAATAGGGTGTCCGGGGACAGCGATTGTCCAGTCGCTTGCAGATAACGCTCCCGTATCAAATGAGCCAGTTGGTTACTACGTTGTTCCAATTCCGCATAACTGAGTTGCTGCTGATTATCAATCAACGCGATTTGTTGTGGATGCAGGCAAACCTGCTGTTGAAATTTTTCATGGATCGTTGTTTCGGGAACATCCCCCTGTTCTCCCTGATGACCGCATTTCAGTAAGGTAATACGCTGATCCGGTGTCAGGAACGGAAATTGTCGGATCGGTTTTTCTGGATTTGTCAGGGCATTAACCAAGAGTTGCTGGAACTGTTCGGCCAAGGCAGTAATTTGTTCAGGATGGAAACGGCGGCGGGGATAGCGGATACGGAAAGACCATTGATCATCCTGCTGCTGATATTCCAGCGCCCATTCCGAATCTGCTAAGTCGTTGTCGAAACGGTGATTGTAATGGACTTCACAACCCTCCAGTTCCAGACAGAAATCCTTGAAGTGGGCTTGATTCACAACAACATTTAACTTACGGATCGGCGTAAAGGGCAACACCTTAAAAAGCGGCCAATATGAGAAACGCAGGCCGGAGGGTGCCTTCAATGATGAGGTGTAATGTAACGTCTGTCGGTAAAGCGAAGCAAAGCTGACCGTATCATCCAACTGTAAGGGAAAAACAGCGGTGTTGATTTGGGCACCCAATGAAAGCGATTCTCCTCCTGTCACGGCAACCGGATAACTGACGTGAACCTTTCCATCAGGCATATATTGAGCAATCAGTGCCGCCCACAATGTTTTGAACACCAGAAATGGCGTACAGTGCCGGAGAGAACGCTTAAGGTGTAACCAATCATTTAATGGCAAATTGAAACGAACTTCTCCCACTAACTCTTGTTCGTCTTCCGCCAGTTCTGATAGATAGGGTAGCGGATTAGTTGCTGCCACTTCCGTCAAACATGTTTTCCAGAACTGTTCAGGCTGATGCTCTTCCAGTGTTTTTATCTGCTGACGATATTGTGCAAACTTTTCCGCAATTTGATCCAGTGTCAGAGGAGTGTGGCGCAGGGGGCGCTGATTATAGAGATCCGATATGGAGTGATAAAACTCTTCGGTACTCCCGCCATCTACCACAATATGGTGTAGTACAATGACTAATTGAAATTGTCGCTCTGCCTGCTGAAATAACCCAAATCGAATCAGTGACCCTTGCCTTAAATCAAAGGGCTGCAAGGCAAACTGACGCAGTTTTTCCTCACTGTCAAAAATTTGTAGGGTATTAAGACTATTCGGACCCGGTTTCCAATATAATTCCCCATTTTCTTCATCAAGCTGATATTGAAATAATGGATATTGATTTATCAATCCCTGTATAGCCGATCTCAATTTACTTTCATCCAAATCACCTTGGATAGTTTGATCCATAACCATATTGTATTTAACTGAATCAGGTTCAAGAATCCATTCATTCCAAAATAGGCGTGTAAATGGCGAGGCCAGAATGTTATCCATATCGATACTCCCTTCGGATTTTTTATTAAATAAAAATTTGCTTACCTGACCGGATATCAGGTAATGACTTTTTGAATCAGTCCTGGCGATAAATTGGAAAAGAAATGCCTCAGCTACCTTCATACCTAAATTGGCTGACAGATAGATATCGTGAGTTATCGTCGTTATCGGAGTTTTTAATTAGGCAGGCATCCTGCTTTCGAGACATATTCAGCCCATTATTTGATTAAATATGGCCTCTTACTGCCTCTTTTTTATTAGTCTTCGTCCTTGATATAACGGCGCATAGAATTAAAGGCTTCCCTGATTACTTAATTATTTCTTTAAAAACAATTATTTATGATTATAGTAACAGACGGGAAATTTAACTTAATGTTATTAATAGATAACATTTCGCACGGTAATAATTTTATTATTCTGCATAGCGGAGTTAATTCAGAAGTAAATAAATAAGATTCAAATATTATTAGATATTCACATTAAATTGAAGATTTAACTAGCAAGCAAGTTATTCGTAATAATATACTTTCATATTAAAATTAAATAAATATCATTTTAAATAACACAACAGTCATAAAATATTTAGCAATATAAGAAAAATAACTATTTTTACGTATTATAGGCATCATAATAATATTAACTAATATTAAAAATAACATTTGTAATTATATATTTCAGTGATTTTTAGTATGAGAATTACAATATGGAATAACAAGCAATAGAATGATTGATATCACATCATTAAATTCATCTCCGATAAAGAGAATTTGGTGAACATTAATATCAATGGGAGAGCGGGAAAATAAGATACTTATGGAGGGAATAAAATAGCATATTTGGATAATGTGCTTTACATCTGCCCGTTATTTACTTTTTTACCGGCATCAGAAATTTAAACATTACTTTAACAAACAGAAGTAAAAATCGCCCAATGGCATATATTCTTTAACCTTCAGGCGAAAACAGAGAATATTAAATATTAATCCAATTTATTATCGTGTTATATAGCACAGTTAAATAAATCACACTTCGAATGAGCGTCAGCTATCTTTTCTTTTGGTAAAACCATACCAATATAATGGCCAACAACTCTCTTTTCCTAGGTTATTAAGAAAAGATGCAATGATGACCAGTGCCAAGCTGCCCGTTAATACAGGTGTTAAAAGAAAATCAAAACCCACGGCCTCTTGCCCTGCGAGAAGTACCACTAACGGATTAGCCCCCGCAGGCGGATGAACTACCCGGAATAACTGCATCAGCATAATCGCAATGCCGACTGCCAGTGACATCACAATCATGGAATTACCCAATGTATATAGTGCGACAAGCCCCACCGCCGTAGTGAGTAAATGTCCACCAATAACATTCCGTGGTTGAGCAAGCGGAGAAGTTGGTGCAGCAAACAAAATGGCACATGTCGCTCCAAAAGGCGCCATTAACCAAGGATATTCCGTTGTTTGGCTTAAATAACTGAGCAACAAGATCCCCAAAAAGCCGCCTGATAACCCTTTCGTTAGTTGAACAAGATCCGGCTTAGGTGGTAATCCACCTCCTCCTCTTAATTTACTCATGCTTTAGTCTCCCTATGATTCGTTTGCGATATGACTCAGTCAATGTGATACTCTAAGTGTACAGTTCTGTACATAGCAACAAATAGTACAGATCTGTACACATAAAGGCAACGTTCGATTTGTCAGGAATATGGACGATCATTAGAACTAATTAGAATAAACAAGAAGAAAATATTATGAGCAAAAAAGAACATATCTTAGATATCGCTGAATCCCTGTTTAATGAATTCGGCTATAACGCGGTAGGAGTCGATCTGATCCGAGATAAGGCGAATGTGTCAAAAACATCCATGTACCGCTATTTCGGTTCCAAAAACAAACTGATAGAGAGTATGTTAATCAGACGACATAAGAGATTTGAAGAGGAACTCAATACGGTGGTATTTGCCACTAAGGGAACGGAAAATAAGCTGAATGCTATCCTTGACTGGCACTTCTCATGGTTCAGATCAGCCGATTTTCAAGGGTGCTTATTTATGCATGCCTTAGCCGAGTTCAAAGGCCACGATGAGCTGATTGTCAAACAGGCTCAACGGCATAAGACATGGTTAAAATCACTCTTATCTTCCATTTTCTCTGCCAATCAGACGGATGCAGAAATCAAAACAGAAGCCCTGATGACATTTATAGAAGGGATGATAGTTAGAGCAGAGTTTGGCGAAATGACAGGCCACGAGAAGATCTATCGCCTATCTGCCAAGATACTGGTCTGAATGGGTTTGCTGAGCTGATACCCTTCATCTTCGTTGTTAGCTGCGTTAACTTGCCGCTGAACTGTAAATTGAAATCTATTGGGTATAGTAGATTTTTCAGTCCCTTAACCAAAAGATCTGGTTAAGGGACTGACTATTATAAGAATAAAAAACGTACTAATATTCTGGTGTTGGGCGAATAGAAATCATCTATTCAAAATAATGAAAATAATTTGTCTGTTTAAAGGGAAGTTAGACTTCCTTTATCAGTATCCAGACAAAAACTTAATTATAACTTATATTTTAACGATCAAATTAATACACCAGACACACGCTAAAATCAACATATAAAAACATAAATGTTGATTTTAGTGATGAATATTCATGTCATTATTTGATTCATCATGAACAAAATAACAAACGAAAATACATATGTAATTGATATTTAATTAAATTTTATACATAAGTACAGAAGCCATTCTGTGCAGCAAAAAACAAGGTAAAGCACCCGCCATAATGGATAGATAACATGAATATGAGTAGGGTTACTGTATAAAAAATCGAAATGGTAGCAGAATCACAATAACGGAGTGAATGGCAAATAGTGACACATAGCAAAAATGTCAACCCATCACATGACGACGACGCAAAACAAAATAAGACAGGGTTTTATCAAAAAATGGCATGGAGAAGTTCCCCATGCCATTCATTAATTTGCTGTTTTACCAACCCACCGATTAAATAAATAACGTGAGCCGTAAGCAGGGAAAATATTAAATAATGCAAAGAAAATTTTAATTAAAATTTGAACAATCATCATGACAACAATTTGATTTACAGGAAGTTTTCCATAGAATGCGATGAAACAGAAAACAAAACTGTCAAGAATTGATGCGATAAAGGTACTAAAAAACACTCTTAACGCTAAAAATCGGGAGTTTGTCACATCCTTCAGCTTACATAATATATAGGAGTTAACAAGCTCTGAAACTAGAAATGACAGCGAAGAAGCAAAGATCGCCGATAAAATATGACTCATCAGGGCATTGTACTGATCATTTAAATCCCAGCTTGCGATGGCAGGTAGACTTGTCGAGATACTCAGCAAGGATACAATAATCAGATTAGAAGCCAATGACATATATATCGCTTTTCTTGCTAGCCTGAATCCATAGAATTCACTCAGTAAATCAATGACTAAAAATGAAAAAGGATAAATGAAAGTACCTGGGGTAACAATGATATCAAGATAATCAATGTAAACGGGTTTAGCTGCCGCTATATTACTGAAAGTGTAGAAAATTGTCAGTAGTAACGCGAGAAATGAATAAACAACCCAAGATTTTTCATTACGTTCTTCAATTTCATAGACTGAGGGGACGTTTGGAAAGCTAGAATATATCTTTCTATAAAGTGATTTTATTTCATGATTGTCTAGATCGTCTGCTATTTCACTTTTCTCAAGCTCCTTTACGTTTATTTTTAAAATTTTTCCTGTTGATAAAATTAATACATTCGCTGTACTATCCTGACCGTTAAATCCCAGTAATTTATATTTTTTTCCCATATCCGAACCGCTCTTCCATTATATCTCCAATCACCATCAAATTTGTCGTAACTTCACTATTAAATTCTTTAATATGAAACAGTTGCTGTCTTTGATCGAAACATAACTTTGGGTTATTGTTCTGGTAATTACCTCTTTTGATTATTAATAAATCACCAGCATTATATTTACCCGGGAAATCATTCTCAAGTAGAATAGCAACGATATTCGGGCCAGAACCAAAATAATAAGTGAGTTTTCTTTCAACAATCAGCGAGCCTATTTTACTGTCAAAAAAACCAGAGATAATACACTCAGATTGCATAAATAGCGGAACGGCACAGGGATTCATGTTTCCTTCATAAGAAACAATAGCATCAATACGTTCCTTTTCTGCAATATCGATCGTTTCTATCTCCCTATACGACACACCAAAAAAGTTGGATACTTTCTGTATCGTTGAAGAATGAACGTTTTGAACTCTCCCATCCAGAATATTATAAATAGTTGTGCGGTTAAGCCCGGTTCGATCACAGATCGATACCCGGCTCTCTCCTCTGGAATCAAGTAAGTATTGCAAATTTTTTCTCAGGTGTTCCATTTTTTGTTTTTTATACATATCAACGCCCAGAAAAATATATAACCAGTTAATTTACATGGATTTTTAGGGTAAACACTTTTTATTAGGTCTGGAAAGAGTGAAAAACACCCTTGTCGTAAAACATAAAAAGTGATAGCAATTTATTTTTGAATAGAATTATATAATATTACAATAAAATTGTCTTATATAGAAAATATTTCATCAATAGGTTATATTTTAATAGACACACTAGGAAATGGATAATAAAAAACCGTAAAACAGTCAAAAAATAGTGAGGATATCGATTATATTGATACTTTTGATTTTAAACACATCATTTTTCAAAAAAAATTAGTATTCATACATCAGGAGTTAATAAATACATAGATACAACAGTTATTATTTTTAATATAAAATTTAACATTTATAAATTATATGAGATAAAAATGAGTTTTTCCTATAAAAATAATGAACCCTATTTCAAGGGACTGATCGCCATGATGGAGCATCTAAGCGATCCTTGGGGAATTAAAGATTTAGCGTCCCGACATATCTATATGAATAAAGCCGCATATCTTTACACCAACACACCAGAAGATTTTGACATAGAGGGTAAACTTGACTGTGAATTTCCGACACATTGGTCTGAAGATCAATTTTCACAAGATCTAAAAGAACATGATAGGAGGACTGAAGAATCTAAAGACAAAGTTTCTATTATTGAGACACATTATTGGTATGGAAAAAACAGCTTAGCGCCTTTCATCAGTGAGAAATTCCCTGTGTACAACGATAAAAAAGAGTGCATCGGGATAGTTTGGAATGCCAAACCAATGAGTACTCTCTCCCCTCTAAAATATATTAATCGCCAAAAACCAAGTGTTCTCACTACAGAAGCTACAACAGATCTATTTACCAAAAGTGAACTGGATACCATCTTTTTTATGTTGCAAAGACGTTCAAATAAGGAAATAGCCCAGATATACAATGTCAGCCATAAGACGATAGAAAACAGAATATACACCATCTATCAGAAAGCTAATGTCCACTCCACCCAGCAATTTGAAGAGTTTTGTATGCAATTTCAATTAGATAGATATATTCCTGAACGCCTCATTGAAAAAGGCGTCCTCTTTATCTAAAGCAAATCGAGGAACGATGATAGTGCTCAAAATTGAACACTGTCCATTAAGCCCGAGCCACAAGAACAGCGTTTATCCCTGCTGTGTGTGGCTGCCGTTCATATGGGTATGTTGTTAGTTGATTACTATATCCTGCGTACCCATCGCAAAATGCTCGACGAAAGTCGGCAGAAAGGAAACCTTCCCAATGAAACATCCACCATCGACTGATTTGCCAGATTAACGGCGGGTATGTTTTTCCACATACGCAACACCATTAACCCACTGATGATCTTTTTCCCATGTAAATAACCACTTACGGCTAGGGTTGGCGGCAGGCAAAGGTATCTGCCGGCGTTTTTTCTGCTTGGCAAAACCAGTAGCAACGCCACGGATAAAAGGATATTCTTCTCCATCCACGTCAATAAATTGCTGATTGAGAAATTTGACCAAAGCTTGCGCCATGGTCATTTTCTTTGTATTGATTGCTGCTGTATTTATGGGTTACTCCATCGTTGGCATGACAAAACTAATGTGCTCAAAAGCACTTGCTTTTGGGCAAAACACTTTCCAGAAAAAATAGCTTTTTTGTCCATTATCTTCACATTTTTGGGAACATGTCACCCGTTTGTCTTGATCTAACTGATTTATAATTGCTTCCAAATGAGATGCCGCAGGAATATATTACTACAGAGACAACATCCAAAGATAAAGACAGAATGTTTCAACAATAACCCCATTTCTCATCACTCATTAGGAGTTTCCCCTATGCCTGCAGCTATTTGGGCTCTAGCCATAGCAACATTTGGAATTGCTACAACCGAATTCATTATCGCCGGATTACTTCCTGAAATTGCAACCGAGTTTAATATTTCAATACCTATGGCGGGGTATATGGCAACCAGTTATGCTCTTGGTGTATTTGTTGGTGCGCCCGTTTTGATTATATTGGGGAGACAGGTAGAAAGAAAAAAGATGCTCGCCATATTAATGATGTTATTTATTATTGGAAATGCTTTGACTGCTTTAGCTCCCACATTCTATCTGGCAATTGTTGGCCGCATAGTAACATCTCTTACCCACGGCGCTTTTATGGGAATAGGCGCTATTATTGCGGCCGAACTGGTGGCAGAAAATAAGAAGACAAGCGCTATCGCATTTATGTTCAGTGGAATGACGCTTGCCAATCTTATTGGTATACCGCTTGGTACATGGATAGGCAAAATTATTTCATGGCGTGTCACTTTTGCAATTATTACCTTTATCGGCATTATCGCATTACTCGGTATTTTAAAATTATTACCTAAATTCACACAACAAACGCCTACCAGCATCAAAAAGGAATTGCTGGCCTTTACAAATATCCATGTTCTGCTGGCGATGGGGATCACGGTTTTAGGCCCTGCTGCATTCTTTACGGCTATTACTTATATCGCGCCGTTGATGACCCATATTGCAGGTTTTTCAGAAAGTGCAATCACATGGATTCTTGTCGTCTTGGGGTTGGGATTTTTCTTTGGCAATATCGTCGGGGGAAAACTCGCGGACAAGGCGATGATGCCATTGTTATATTGGACACTCGGGTTACAAGCCTTAGTTTTATTTATTTTCTGGCTTTATGGCGACAATCCATTCATTGCCTGCTTGAGTATATTTCTGATGGCGGCGTTTGGCTTTGCTACAGTATCGCCAATCCAGCGTCTGGTGATGGATAAAGCTCAAGAAGCCGGTGCGCCTAATCTCGTTTCCTCAGTCAATATTGGTTTTTTTAATTTAGGCAATGCACTCGGCGCATGGTTGGGCGGGATTGTTATCGCCGCTAATTATGGTTACGCTTCACTCAATTTAGTGGGCGGCCTGCTCGCCTCTACAGCATTACTATTAGCGGTAATTTCAGGTTTCCTTACCTACAATAAAGCGCGTGTAGAAGTGCTTAAATCTTCTTAAAGAAACAACTTCTTTTGTGGTGCTGATATTCATTCAGCACCTACAGTTACTGAACAGATAATGACAACGCATTCGTGTCATACCTCTCGTAATAATGAGATACTCTCAATTCAAACATAATCAATCATCATGCCTCACAGGCGTTGCTGAATACAATAGATCAGTAGCCCTGTTGCCATGAAAAAAAGACCAGGATTTGTTCGTCTTCTGGATAAGGTGGAAAAATGACCATGCAGGTGATTGCTGCCGTTGTAGAATTTGAGCGTGACCTGCTACTTGAGCGCACTTATTCAGGTATTACCCAAAAGCGGCCGGGATTGTCTATCCTCGATCTTTCGACTCTGAACAGACCTATGTAGTGATAAGGAAACAGGGTGCGAATGACATCATGGCACAGGCAAATGAGCCAATCATGACGCCGGATATAAATAAGTTTTCATAATAGTGATACACTCATTTTTCTCATTCCCGGTTGTTGCCCTGATGAAAATGCGTTAATAAACGCTTCAACGCATTTCAAGAGTTGCCACATATACTGACAACAATGATCCCGTGTGACAGTTTCATGCAATGATTGCCATAGGCGTTCAATCTTATTTATCCATGGCGAATAGACCGGTAAAAACAACAAATTAAATTTAGGATTTTGTTGTAGCCATGCCCTGACTTTCCGGCTTTTATGAATGCCATAGTTATCTAAAATCAACGTGATGTTTTTTGCATGGCGATATTGGCCATTCAGTTCCTTTAACATGTTGATAAATAAATCAGAATTTTTCTTTATACCGCTGACATAAGTCACTTGGCCTGTTTGGGCGTCAAGGCAGCCCGCAAAGTAGTGTTTTTGATTTTTTCCCGGCGTCATGACCCGTTTTTGTTGTCCTTTCAGACACCAGTCCGCCCCGATTTTGGGGTTAAGGTCAATATCGACTTCATCTTCGTAAAAAACAGGATGTTGTTCTGACACGCTGGATAAAGCTTCAGTGATTTTTGCCATTTTTTCGTCATACTCAGGATCAGGCTTTTTGACGGTAGGTGCTGCCCTTCGCCAGACAATACCGACCTGACAGAAATAACGATAGAACGTACTTTGCGAAAGCGACAAACCGAATAATTCATTGATTATTCGAGTAATCAGCTCAATGCTCCAACGTGAACGCAGGCAGCCAAAATCCTGTGGGGAGTGCTGTAATAAGAACGACAGCAAACTAAAAAGTGGCGCTAAATTCCAGATAGCAGGTCTTCCTGACGGTAAACTTTTTAATCCTTCCAGCCCATATAATGTAAACCAATTTATCCAACGATTAACCGAAGAACGTGAACAATGAAGGGTTCTGGAGATGGCAGAAACGGTCTTGCCTTCATGTAACATTAAGAGTGCCATGAGTCGGCGTGCATAATCTTTATCCCGGGTTTTATGAATAAATTTTTTCATCTGACGTCGTTCACTTCGGGGTATGGGTGCTATGATTGGCATTACTCAGTCCATTTTGGGATTTTTTTGATTTGGCGATTAATCAGATCGCAAAAACCGGGCTGAGTTCCCTTCAAGTGATCTACTATTTTGAAAACTTATTTATACGCAATTAACTTGAAGATGCGGGTTTTAAAATCTGGAAGTTATCAGTCAACCGAGTGGTGAGTTCTTTCGCTTTTTCTGGCAATGTGACATGAAAAAAGTGGCGCAGCGTTTCACGGAATGTTTTGGTATCCGGAAAATAGACATTGTTTCGTACCTGCTCATTCACATACTTCCATAATCGCTCAATCGGGTTGAGATTAGGGCTGTAAGGCGGCAGGTAGTGCAACTCAATATTCAAAACCTCGGCAAAAAATTGGACGACTCCGGAACGGTGATAACCCGCACCATCCAGAATAATGTGGATTTTTTGCGAAAGTGGATAGGTTTCCCGGATTGAGCCGAAAAAAAGGACGACATTTTTCGCGTTAATCGTCGGATATTCACGAACAATAGTCTCTTCAATCCGTTGTAAATTAAGGGCACCCATGATGTTGAGTCGAGTACGACTGCCTGTGGTTTCAACCACTTTGACGTGCTTCCGCCCGCTCTTCATCCAGCCATAACTTAATTTTGTGGACAGGGTCGGGTGAACCGCATCAATAAATAAAATAGGCGCATTCTGGCCACATTCTTCTTTCAGCGCGTTGTAGGTTTCAATAAACTGTTGCTGTTTATCCGCATCAAATTTATGCGGAGCACCCATTGGCTTCTTGTAGCTGAAACCTTGACGGTGAAGCCATTTCGTCATTCCTGCGACAGTGAAAGTCACCTGCCATCGTGCCCGAACATAGGCCACAATTTGTGCGGTAGTGTGCATCAAATTTGCCATCAGATACTCAACTAATTCTGTTGTTTGTTCGGCAGACAAACGGCTTTCAGAGCCCCCATTTTCAGGGGCGAGTTTTTCCTCAGAGAAGTAATCTTTCAGATGGCGGCTCACCGTACTTTCATGGATCCGCAAAGCCTGAGCAATCATCTGGGCAGTCCAGCCTTCTGAGGCCAAAAGCACGGCCTTGATGCGGTCACGTACTCGTCCATCGCGAGTCGTATCATGCATCAATTCGAGGGCGTCTTTTTGGGCATCTGTTAGATTAATTTTCATGGGCGCAATCATGATCTGATACAAATGAAAAATCAAGCATCTTCAATGACGACGGGTATATCAATGATCCTAAAGTGATCTGAGTTTATTTGTCAATAAGCGATTTGACGTTGGTTTTAATTTATTTCCACTGATTTATTATTTTTATAATTAATTATAATTCACCTTAATGAACATGAAATAGTGTTTGTAATGTGTGTATTTTATTATGGAGGGGTAATGGAAGTTATTAATATAAAAGCTATTTTATTTGATATGGATGGTACTTTAGTTAAATCACTTTCAGAAGTTGAGGCTATTTGGTCTATATGGTGCGAATTGAACAATATATCCATAAAAAAAGTGTTGGATATTTGTCATGGTGTTCGTTCCAGAGATGTTATTTCGTCTATTGCTCCTCATTTGAATATGGAAGAACAAATACAGCTATTAGATGATTTAGAAATTAAATATTCTGATACTGCAAAGGCATTGCCTGGGGCAAAAGAATTTCTGATTTCTTTAGCGGCTTGTCCGTGGGCTATAGTCACTTCTGCCAGCCAACGAGTTGCATATCATAGGATGGCAATTTGTGGTCTTAAGATACCAGACTTCATAATTGGTTCTGATGATGTGCTGAATGGTAAGCCCTATCCTGATCCCTATCTTATGGCAGCAGAACGTTTGAATATTGCGGCTGAAGATTGTTTAGTTTTTGAAGATGCTCATGCTGGGGTACAAAGCGCATTAGCAGCAGGGTGTAAGGTCATACAGATTGGTGGAAAAGAAAAAATGTTTGATTCAGTTATAGGTCTAATTAATGACTGGAATGAAATTAAGATTACTGAGATGGGCATTAATTCTTTCAGAGTCAATATGAATTTATAAATGTAAATTTGAAATTATTTACTGTTAAACATTTATAATTAACTGAAATGTAATTATTTTATATAAATATTATAGTTGAGATGCTTAATGAATAATGTTATTTCTACTAGAATTGTTTTCTTGGCAGCAGGTATGGGAATTGCTGCGTGGGCTCCTCTTATACCCTTGGTAAAGGCTGATTTAAATATTGATGCAGGAGAGCTAGGTTTTTTATTACTTTTTCTTGGCTTTGGCTCAATTGTTTCGATGCCGATTACAGGATTTCTTACCACTTTATTTGGTTGTCGTAAGGTTATTATATCTTCAGGAATTTTTGCTATTGTTTCTTTACCGCTTTTAATATTGGCGCCTAATGTCACTCAACTGGGTTTTATGCTTTTTATATTTGGTGCATCCATTGGTACAGTGGATGTTGCAATGAATATTCAGGCGGTTGAGGTCGAAAAAAATACAAATAGAAATTTAATGTCAGGATTTCATGGGTTTTTTAGTCTAGGGGGGATCTTTGGTGCTGCTGGTGTATCGATATTACTTTATTTGAATTTCTCAGCGCTTGCAGCATGCTTAATTATATCTTTTATATTGTCTGTGTTATTTTTGTTTTCTTTTTCTGGACTCATTAGTCGTCATAAAAATCATGGGGATAGCGATAGTAAAAAAATTGTTTTTCCTCGTGGAATCATTATTGTAGCAAGTTTGCTTTGTTTTTTAATGGGAATTATTGAAGGTTCTGTAATTGACTGGAGTGGAGTATTTTTAGTTAGTGAGCGTAATATTGATATTTCATTCAGTGGATTTGGGTATGCTGCCTTTGCAGCAGCGATGACAATAGGACGATTCATGGGAGATCGGGTTATATCAAAAATAGGAAGGGGGAAAGTATTTTTTGTTGGTACACTCAGTATCTTCATTGGATTTCTTATCGTTGTTAATGTAGGAACTCTCAATCTATCTATGATTGGGTTTTTCTTTATTGGGTTGGGATCATCAAATATTGTTCCAATCTTATGTTCAATATCTGGAACGCAAAAAGTTATGCTTCCTAGCCATGCTGTCGCTTCTATTGTCACATTTGGATATTTTGGAATTATGATTGGGCCAGCTTTAATAGGATTTATTGCCCAGAGTTCTGGTCTGGAGACAGCATTTTATATATTAGCTATTGGTGCATTAATTATGGTAGCAAATACAAAATTGATAAAGAAACATTGAAATAATCTGATTGATTAGTTATGTGATTTATTTTATAGGATTAATTTTATCTATTTTAAAAATATTAAGGTGTAAAATTATGAATTTCCCACAATGGCCAAGTTTTACAGAAAAAACACTGAAAGATATTCAAGAACCCCTGTTATCTGGTCAAGTAAATTATTGGACTGGAAAAAAAGGCATGGAGTTTGAAAATAAATTTGCGCATTGGATTGGCGCAGAAATGGCAATTTCATGTAATTCCGGGACTTCTGCCGTAAATATTGCTGTTGGCGCATTAAATATCGGCCCCGGCGATGAAGTTATCGTGCCTTCTTACACTTTTATTGCAACTTCCTTTGCTGTTTTACAATGTGGCGCTATTCCTGTTTTTTGTGATACGACAGAAGAGCACACCATTGATCCCACTAAGATAGAAGCACTGATTACACCGCGCACGAAAGCAATTATTGTCGTGCATCTTTATGGTGTCGTATCTGATATGGACCCAATCATGGCGATTGCCCGCCAGCATAACCTCAAAGTGATCGAAGATAGCGCACAATGTCTCGGCGGAAAATATAAAGGAAAATCGGCTGGTACAATTGGGGATATCGGTACGTTTAGCTTCTGCCAGTCAAAACATTTTACTACGGGGGGAGAGGGCGGCATGGTCGTGACCAACAATACTGAAATAGGTTGGGAATGCCGGGCTTATCGTGATCATGGGTTTGATGTGAGAAGAAAATTTGATCTTCTCGCTTTAGAAGAAGTTTCATGGCATGTGCATAATCGAATCGGTTACAATTACCGTATGACTGAAATTCAATCGATTATCGGTCTGAACGAGTTAGAGCGATTTGATGATTGGAATATGAACAATCGCAAGAGATATGCGAAGATCTACGATGAAAAATTTGCGGATATCGACTTGATCCACGGCCTGCCATTGAATAATGAAGACAGATGCAATGCGTACTGGTTATATCCCATTGTTTTTGATCTTGCCAAACTGGATTGCACTGCTGAAATCATCCTGAGTGATTTGAAAAAGATAGGTATTCCGGCATTTAAAATCCAGTGGCCTGAAGCCTATGGTGAGAAAGTGTTCAGAGATCTACGTGGGTTTGGTTCAGCCAATTTCCCTTTTCATTCGAAAGAATACACATCCCCTGAATCTGTCAATTACCGTGATGTTGTCTGTGAAACTGCACGTTCTTTATTGCCGAGAACCATCAGCTTGTATCTGCACCCTACTTGGGATGAAGAACATATTGTTTATTGTGCGGATCAACTGATCGCCGTATTGAACAGTCATCGTGTGAGTTGATTTTATTGATGAGCGTTAAACCAACAGCTTATTTTGTTGCTCAAAAATACGTAACGAATGTTGAACTAAAGTAAGATTTTCTCTTAATTGTCGCGGGAAGGGGTTTGTCTTCCCGCTTTTCCGCATTAACTTTGCTCCGAACCCCATTTCCCACTAACAAAGAGTTGTTTCTCGGTTCAGCTTATTAGAATATAGAAGGTTATGTTAAAGCGCTTTTTGCATTGAGGAATAAAATGATGAGTGAGGCAGATGCCCGCCCGACCAACTTTATTCGTCAGATTATTGACGAAGATCTGGCAACGGGTAAACATACATCCGTACATACCCGTTTCCCGCCTGAACCTAATGGCTATCTGCATATCGGCCATGCGAAGTCGATCTGCCTGAATTTCGGCATCGCGCAAGACTACCAGGGGCAATGCAACCTACGTTTTGACGATACAAACCCAGTTAAGGAAGATATCGAGTACGTTGACTCCATTAAAACTGACGTACAGTGGCTGGGTTTCCACTGGAGTGGCAATATTCGCTACTCTTCTGACTATTTCGATATGCTGTATCAATACGCCATTGAATTGATCAATAAAGGTCTGGCCTATGTTGATGAACTCAGCCCTGAACAGATCCGCGAATACCGCGGAACGCTGAAAGAGCCGGGTAAAAACAGTCCTTACCGTGATCGCAGTGTGGAAGAAAACCTTGCCCTGTTTGAAAAAATGCGTGCCGGTGAATTTGCTGAAGGTAAAGCGTGTCTGCGTGCCAAAATTGATATGGCATCTCCATTCATCGTGATGCGTGATCCGGTGATTTATCGCATCAAATTTGCCGAGCATCACCAGTCCGGCAATAAATGGTGCATCTACCCGATGTACGATTTTACCCACTGTATTTCCGATGCGCTGGAAGGGATCACCCATTCAATATGTACATTGGAGTTTCAGGATAACCGTCGCCTGTATGACTGGGTACTGGATAACATTACGATTGACTGCCATCCGCGTCAGTACGAATTTTCTCGCCTGAATCTAGAATACACGGTGATGTCCAAGCGTAAACTCAACCAATTGGTGACCGAAAATATTGTCAACGGTTGGGATGATCCACGTATGCCAACCATTTCCGGCCTGCGCCGTCGTGGTTATACTGCTGCGGCTATCCGTGAATTCTGCCGCCGCATTGGTGTCACCAAGCAGGATAACAACGTCGAAATGGCCGCATTGGAATCCTGTATCCGGGATGATCTGAACGAAAATGCACCACGGGCGATGGCGGTTCTTGATCCGGTTAAACTGGTGATTGAGAATATGCCGGAAGGTGAAATGATCCTGACGATGCCGAACCATCCTAACAAGCCAGAAATGGGCAGCCGCGAAGTCCCATTCAGCCGTGAGGTTTATATTGATCGTGCTGATTTCCGCGAAGAAGCTAACCGTCAGTACAAACGTCTGGTGCTCGGCAAAGAAGTGCGCCTGCGTAATGCTTATGTGATTAAGGCAGAGCATGTTGAAAAAGATGCGGAAGGCAATATCACTACCATTTACTGCCACTATGATGAGCAGACACTGAACAAAGATCCGGCTGACGGCCGCAAAGTCAAAGGTGTGATTCACTGGGTGAGTGCGGTACATGCCGTGCCAGCGGAATTCTATTTGTATGACCGTTTGTTCAGTGTGCCAAACCCAGGGGCGGAAGATGATTTCCTATCCACTATCAATTCAGAATCGTTGGTCGTGCGTAAAGGTTTTGTCGAGCCAGGGCTGGTGAATGCACAGCCAGAAAGAACTTATCAGTTCGAACGTGAAGGTTATTTCTGTGCTGATAGCGGCCTCTCCAGTGCAGAACATCTGGTATTTAACCGCACAGTTGGCTTGCGTGATACTTGGACAAAGATCTCTCAGGAATAACCAGAGCTAATTTTTATAACCAAAACATTAAAAAGGCGCGATTATTATCGCGCTTTTTTTATGTTTAAAATATTTGTAATGAAAATTGACTCTCCCCACTAAAGATTAAAAATTGCCTTATAGTCCTATTTTATGTAGGGTTATTTGCTATTGATAACTGGTGGTATAAAAAATAGCCTGTTCTTCTGGGCGGAAAAAATATTACATTTACTGTAACTGTGCCAATTAGCATCTTTTATGGACTGTCGTCGCTGTTTCTGCGTTTGTTATAGCGCGGTATTGACTGACAGAAGCAGCATTACCCAGCTATACCCGATAAATCTGAAGTTGCAGGGTATAAAAGAATAATAAGTTCAGACGAGGTCATTCATGAAAAGCGTTAAATTGCGTACCTTGGCAGCACTCATCACGACAGTTGGATTAATGGGCTGTGTTCATGCAGAAATGACGTCACAGCAGATAGTGGATTCGCTTAGTCAATTAAAAGTGAATTTCAAAATTAAGGATAATCAAGCAGGAGCACATGGAACCGATTGTGCCATTTTAGGCGCGGACGGGGCTTCCTGTAATCGGGTTCATATCACATTAGCTAATGGCAATCAGGCGATCGACTCTTCTGACTGGGCGATCTATTTTCACAGTATTCGCCAGATCCTGAAAGTCGATCATGAGCAATACAAAATCACGCATATCACGGGTGACTTACATAAGCTGGAGCCGACGGAAAAATTCATCGGTATCAAAGCCAATGAAAAAATCTTGTTACCGATCTTTGGAGAATACTGGCAGATTTACAGCACAGATTTTATGCCACGCTGGTATGCCACTTCCGGTGATGCGATGCCTAAAATACTGGCGAATACCGATACGGAAGATCTGAGTGCGTTTTTATCTGATTTTACAGATGAGCAGTGGAAACGGACTACGCTGGATAACAATATTCTGATGACTCCGGAAACTCGTTTTGTAAAAAACCAGCAGATGGTAAAAATCAGCGGGGATAAACTGCGTGGACAGGTTATTCCGACGCCAAAAACGCTGACTATCCATTCACAAGATGTAAACCTGTCCCGTGGTGTGAAACTGGAGTTGGGCGGGTTGAGCAACGCATCAATCAACGTTATTCGAGAACGTTTTGCCTCTCACAATATCAAGCTAACAGATAATGGCTATCGGATTGCGGCACAGATCAACGCAAACAAATTTACGGGCACTTGGCGAGTGCAAGGGGCTTATTCGCTGAATATCACAACTCAAGGAACGCAAATCGTCGCATTTGATCAATCCGGTGTGTTTTATGGCCTGCAATCATTGTTATCTCTGCTCCCTGCCAATGGTGATCCTACAATTGCCACACTGACGGCAAAAGACGCGCCCAGATTCGATTATCGAGGCATATTTTTAGATGTTGGGCGTAACTTCCACAGTAAGGAAGCTGTCTTGCGTCTGCTCGATCAAATGTCCAGTTATAAACTGAACAAATTCCATTTCCACTTGAGCGATGATGAGGGCTGGCGTCTGGAAATCCCCGGTCTGCCGGAGCTGACTGAAGTCGGGAGCAAACGCTGTCATGATCTGAGTGAAACTCAATGTTTGTTGCCGCAATTAGGATCAGGGCCTGATAGCAATAATATGGGAAGTGGCTATTTTAGTCGTCAGGATTACATTGATATCTTGAAATATGCCAAAGCGCGCCAGATAGAAGTGATCCCCGAGATTGATACCCCTGCTCACGCTCGTGCAGCGGTTGTGTCGATGGAAGCCCGTTACAAAAACCTGATGGCACAGGGGAAAGAGCAGGAGGCCAATGAATATCGCCTGCTTGACCCGACTGATACCACGAATGCGACATCAGTACAGTTCTACGATCGCCGCAGTTATTTAAATCCGTGTATGGATTCCTCCAAACGGTTTGTTGACAAAATTATCAGCGAAATCGCTTTAATGCACAGAGAAGCGGAATTACCGTTGAAAACATGGCATTTTGGTGGTGATGAAGCGAAAAACATTCGTTTGGGAACGGGGTATCAGGACAAAGATGGCCCAATAGAACCGGGCAAAGGGATCATCAACAAAAAGATAGAAGACAAACCGTGGGCAAAATCTCAGGCTTGCCAAAAAATGATAGCGCAGGGCATTGTTAAAGATGTTAGTGAACTTGACAGTCATTTTGCCATTGAAGTCAGCAAGATCGTCAATACTCACGGCATTGATACAATGCAGGCATGGCAGGATGGCTTGAAACATGCGAAGTCGGCAAAAGATTTCGCCACCAAGCATGTGGCAGTGAATTTCTGGGATACACTCTATTGGGGAGGCTATGATTCTGCCAATGATTGGGCGAATAAGGGCTATCGAGTGGTCGTTTCCAGCCCTGATTATGTCTACCTTGATATGCCGTATGAAGTTAGTCCGAAAGAGCGCGGCTACTATTGGGCAACACGCTTCAACGATGAAGCAAAAATTTTCAGTTTTGCGCCGAACAATATGCCACAAAATGCTGAAACATCGGTGGATCGCGACGGCAACCGCTTCAATACCCAGAGCAACAAACATTGGCCGGGAGCTTATGGGCTATCAGGGCAATCATGGAGCGAAACCGTGCGTACTGATGATCAGATGGAATACATGATTTACCCGCGCTTGTTGCCATTGGCGGAACGTGCATGGCATCAGGCGAGTTGGGAACAGAATTACCAGCAGGGCAGGGAATATAAGGGCGGCGTAACACATTATGTTGATACTAATGCGATCAACAATGATTGGATAGATTTTGCCAATTTGATGGGACAACATGAGCTGGCTAAATTGGACAAAGCTAACATCGCCTATCGGTTGCCAGTACCTGGGGGAAGGATTGTATCCGGAACGTTGGAAGCCAATATCGCCTTGCCGGGGCTAGCGATCCAGTATTCGCTGGATGGCGGTAAAACATGGGCGATTTACGATGACAGGCAGCGTCCACATGTCAGCAATAATGTGAAAGTGCGCTCTGTCAGTACTGATGGTAAGCGTTTTAGCCGAGATGAAGAAGTAAAAATCACGCTCTGATATTTCTTTTAAAAAGCAGCCTGCCGATTAGCTTGAGCTAATCGGCAGTAGCTTATTCAGACTACATGAGACACAGAAGTGGATAATTGTCAGAACTTCTTATCGTGTCGTGCTTTCTCATCATGAGTTTTCATCATGCATTGTGCTATCTTTGCGGCAATCACCAGCAGTACAGTGACCATACAAGTAGAGACTATGGTTTGACAGCTTGATCCCGTAACGTTCAGCGATATCTTTCTGGCGCTCTTCAATAAACTCATCACTGAACTCAATGACTTTACCGCAGTCAAGGCAAATCAGATGGTCATGGTGATGCTGTTGAGTGAGTTCAAAAACCGATTTACCGCCTTCAAAATTGTGACGTGTGACAATGCCGGCATCATCGAACTGGTTCAACACGCGATAGACAGTGGCGAGGCCAATCTCTTCACCGATATCAATCAGTTTTTTGTAGAGATCTTCCGCACTGACATGATGGCATTCTGGATCCTGTAGCACTTCCAAAATTTTCAGGCGTGGAAGTGTTACTTTAAGTCCAGCATTTTTCAATGCTTTATTGTTGTCGGTCATGCGGATTCAGTCCTGTAACTTAGTAAGGTGAACTTATGATACTTGGGTGTATCGTGAGAGAATCATGATTCTGTTTCACGTGATAGATTATAGGCACGGATACTTGAAATGAAAACCATACCTATCCCGATATCATGACACATTATTGAGGAATTATCCCGTGAAAAGGAGCTTGGCTCCTTATACACCAAGAATTTCTGACAGGCTCATCTCGGCCTTAATCTGCTGTACCCAAGTTTCAACGCGCTCATCCGTCAATTCTGGCTGGCGATCTTCATCGATAGCAAGGCCAATAAAATGGTTATCATCAGCCATACCTTTGGAGACTTCAAAGTGATACCCTTCGGTTGGCCAGTGACCTACGATAATAGCACCAAGAGGTTCAATGATATCGCGAATCGTCCCCATCCCATCACAGAAGTACTCTGCGTAATCTTCCTGATCGCCACAGCCGAACAGAGCGATGAGTTTGCCATCGAAATTGATCTCTCCCAGTGTCGGGAAGAAATCATCCCAGTCACACTGAGCTTCACCATAATACCAAGTCGGAATGCCGAGCAGCAGGATATCGAAAGCTTCAATATCTTCTTTGCTGCTTTTGGCAATATCGTGGACTTCAGCAACATCAGCACCGCCCAATTTTTTTTGGATCATTTTGGCAATGTTCTCTGTGTTGCCTGTATCGCTGCCGAAGAATATACCTATTATTGCCATAAAATGGGTTAACCTCTTATTTTAATTGTGTATTAAGCTATACACATCACGCTGAAACCAGCAGGAAAAATGTCAGTTTTAATAAAATTAAAAGCGTTATTTTGACCAAACATCAATGACAAGTCTGTCAGATTTGTGTGGTAACGTCGTTTCATACTGTCGAGTGAAAGCCGTTAATTAGTAAGGTGATTTTCTGCCAGTTGAGCTAATAACATTTGTTCAATCAGCTCGCTGCGGCTGATATTGCGCTCTTTTGCCAGATGGTTTAAAGCATCGATGGCATCTTCATTGAGCTTCAATTCCACTCGACGCAGTCCTTTGACTTTATCTCTGCGCAACTGGTTGCGTTTATTGATCCTAAGCTGCTCGTCCCTGGACAGCGGATTCGTTTTCGGTCGCCCTGGCCTGCGTTCATCTGCGAACAAATCCAGTGTGGTGCGATCAGTTTGTTCTTTTGCCATAAATTCAATTGTAAAGGGCGTGTACCAATAGTATAGCGGGCAATGATACCTTAGCTGGGCGCGAGCCGCTACTGGTTGATGGGAGAGATATCTGGCAGGAAGATAGAGATATGGGGGAGTGGGTTATTTCAGGATATGCATCGTTGATTTTCTGGCTCAGACGGGGGGGTTAAAACTCAAAGTTTTCATTGGCTCTTTCCACATCGGGATGGCATAACGAGCCAACGTTATTGATACTTGCTTTATCAACGTTTGATTCCATTCGGCTTACTGTAGAGGGGTTAACTCCCTACATCTGCATTATTCAATTGAAAGCGTATCGTCTAAGTTAATAAATGTGATAATTATGAACATATTAATTATCACATTAATATGTTCATAATTTTAGATAGGTAGTAATTGGAGAATAGTAGGTATGGTAACCAATGCAATAAGCAGGGAAATAATAATGGAGAGAGAAATGACTTCCTGTTTAAAACCATACTTATTGGAAAAAACATAAACACCTGCTCCTATTGGCTGTGCAGCCATGACAATCGCAGCAATTAGCCAGATATTATCAGTTTGTTGCATACCAAATAGATAGTAGGCACAGAGAAACGTAATCAATGGCTGTATTCCTAATTTAAGGCACAACATTGGCATAGCTAATTTTAGCGCATCGCTGTTGATATGCTCTTTGATTTTAAGCCGAGATAATCCCAGTCCTAAAGCGAATAGTGCTGTTGGACCGGAGGCATTACCCAGAAATTCAGCAAATGAACGTAAAAAGTTAGGAACGGGAATACCTAAAAAAACGAAAACCAATCCAGCAATAACTGAAATAGTCAGAGGATTGCTCAATGTTGTCTTTAATGCCCCAACGAGACTTTGACTAATGGATATTTTGTTGCCGGATTGGTGTGTAGAAAAAATATCATAAGTGATGATAACAGCCATGATTGCAGGAATGTTATGCAAAATAGTGGCGATAGCGGCAGGAAGCGCGGCGGATTCACCATAGACTGAAATTAGGATTGGAACACCCATATACCCAGTTGTACCATAACATGCACCCATGCTTAAAATCGACGATTGCGGTAAACTAATCCCCATAAATTTTGCTACTAATATTCCTAAAATGTATGCGGCACCAATTCCAGACAAACTGGCAGTTATGAATCCCCATTGTTGTAGCTCATTAATATCTGCCCGAGCAATAGCAAGGAACAATAAAGCAGGGAGTGCGATATAAAGCACATATTCATTGATTAATTTATCAGATTTTCCACTGTCAGGGCGTAAGCGCCCGAAAATATATCCGATAAAAATAATAAGAAATATTGGTACAACTATCATAAACATTATAAATCAATCTTATATGAATTTAAAACATAACAACATACTCCTTTGATAGAGGGAGTGAACTGTACAGCCTGCATGGTTGTGGTTGAGACATGCATCTGCTCTTGGGGGGACTGGGCATTTGCAGTGGAAATGAACAGGGAAAAACAAACGCCAAGAAGAGATAGAAGATTTCTTGCCATTCCTCGTCCTTACAGTGATCACTTAGGTTAGTGTTGATATTTTAGATAGATTAGTCTATCTAAAAAATTCGTGCAACCGTGTTCTGTGTGAAAGATAGGCGAGGGCAGAGGGTAATTATTGTTTCAGGAAACTGGTGTGTAACATTCGAATTTATCGATGGTGATGTGCACATCGTTAACTATGGGAATTATCACTAATAAAAAATGAAGCCCCTATTTGTTGAGTATGCAACTTTCAGGGCTTGTTCCACCTTTATTAATTAATAGATTTTAAAATATAAATAAAGTCCTAGTTTTTAATGCGACAAATAATATGGAAATAATGACCAGTTTCTAATCTCCAAACGTCACCGTTATTAATATCTACAACTATATTCTTTGTTTCATATCCTTCCCCCACAATATTAGATGACCAGAACCAAAAGTTACCAATGTTATTGTTATTATTATCAAAATAATTAACAGGCCACCCATAACTGTTGTAAAGAGTCCCATTTGGATAAGCATTATGTATATCCATTAATTGATCGCTAGTGGGTAACTCTCCTAATTTATTGCAGTAATCTGCCGCTACACGCCATTGTGGGGTTACCCATAATTCGCGGTTTATTGTATCAGGAATATCATCCCTTTCCTCAGAATGTAATGGAGCCTCAGAATGTAATGGAGGCCGCGAGTATTTTTTTCCGTTAACTGTAATGTAATCTTCCATATGCCCCCAATAATTAGCCAGTGGTGTATCCGGGCTGGTAATCACGGTAAAAATAACATCCCATGTTTTGGTCAACGTCTGGTTGGCTCCGTCATGCACCTCTACCGACAGGGTGGTTCTTGTGCCAATACCGTTAGGGTCAGTGACATTGATAACGAGATGACCTTTTTCATCAGTATGGCCGCGGTAAGTATCCTCTTTACCCGCCAGTACACCTTCTTTCGCCTCCAGGTTTACTGTGACTGTGTCAGCTTTCTTCTGACGATTAATCGCCGTCATCTTAATTGTCACAGGGACACCCCCAACGGCTTGACCTCCGTTCTCAGTTTTGACCGTGAGCGTAATGGTTTTATCTCTTTCAACCTTAACCGCCATCGTGCCATCCGCATCCTTCTCAGGTTTATCCGGCGTTATCGTGAAGTCACTCGCCACGCCTTTCACCGTACCATCCAGGTTGCCTTCTAAATTATTGCCTTCATCAGCTTCCTGCCGTGTATCTCTGTTATATGATTTGCCACGCGCCAGTTTCGAACGGGCTTGTATCGCAACTTGGATGACTCGGCCACTGTCTTCCGGTTTCAGACGGTATCCGGGGATGGTATTGGTGTTATTTGGCGGGACAATATGATCCTTGTCATCACTATTAAATTGTTCCACCAGAAACTCGGGGGACTTATTGTAATCAGGGTCTCCTGCGGGATATTTGATACCCCATAAAAAGAGGGAGTTATCTTGGTCATGTCCGCCTTTAGCCTCAAATTTATACGTTGCAGTCAGTTCCTCATCAACCGCTAACTTACCGTGGATTTTCAGATCTGCAATGCCGGGGCCCCGGGAGGGGTCAATAATCTGCCCTATCGTATTACCGCCCTGAAGTTCATTACCTTCATTCTGACCGCTGTTCTTCAAAATATCAGTTCCTGGTTTGCTTCTGCCATTTTTGGGCGTCAAAACAATTTCCACAAATTTATCAATATCGTCGTCACTCAGCTTATAAGATTCGATCTGGCCCCCTTGACCATCGACAGTGCCTGTAGCGCCCTGTTTACTGATGTCTTCCGGCGTGCCGCCTATTGTTGCGACCCGCCTCCAGGTGTAGGTAGTTTTATCTTCCACATAACCGTTATTGGGCTCAAACTCATAAGTGGCTTTCAGGGTTGAATTTACAGATCGGTACCCGTGCAAGACTACATTCTTAATGGAAGGAATGGCATTAGGGTCAAGAATGGTGCCCGGTTTTGCCCCTTTGGGCGTGGTTTGGTTGATGTTGGTGTCCGTCATACCAATATCTACCGTTTTGGCTTCACCGACTTCGTTGTTTCCGTTAACGGGCTTAACGGTAATCGCCACCGTTTTCCCTGCATCCGCTTGCTCCAGCGTTCTGGTCACCTTGCCTGTTTTGTCCTGAGCATTCTTGCCGTTGTCCGGTACGGGCTGGTAATCGGCTGCCGGAGTCCCCTTGTCATGCCAGGCAAACTGGGAGAGGTCGGTGGCGTCACCGCCATTACCGTTAAAGGTATATTCGGCCGTAAGCGGCTGATTGATTTCCAAATCACCACTCAGGACAATCTTGTCGATACCGGGTTTGGCATCCGGATCTGCCACACCGCCTTTGCCATTCCCGCCCGTAAGGCCCTGGTTGGCTGCCGGGTCGGTTATATCCGTGGTCACCGGCGCTTTGGCCCGCAGGTTCGCCCCGTTAGCCGCCAGTATGGACACTTCCAGTACCTTACCGGCATCGCTGCGCGCAATAACATACTTCACTTTTTCATTATCCGCCGCGCCGGCGGTTACCCGGCCTTCGCCGTTTTTCTGCGTCAGTACCGGCTCTTTCACCCCGGCGGCATCCGCCAGTGCCATCACTTGTTTCGCGGTAGTGCCTTTATCTCCCCAGACATAGAACGAACGGTCAGTGGTATTACCGCCTTTGTCCTCAAACTGATAGCGGGCATACAGGGTTTCATTGATATGTAAAATGCCATTCAGTTGCAGATTGTTCACGGCCGGCGCTTTGTTTTCATTAAACTCAATTACCGTCTCCTTCTTCATCTCCGTGCCATCCACGGTGGTGGTCAGCGTCCAGTGGCCGGTTTTCTGGCCGGCGGTGACGACGACTTCATACACCCCGTCCGACACTTCTTTAACATCACCGATTTGTGGATCTTGGCCTTCTCCCGGTAATTGACCCGCCGCATTGACCCTGATGCTGTCTTTTGCCCCTGTAACGGGTTTGCCCTGTTTATCTTTCAGCACCACCCGTAAGGTTTTGGTGGAGACGCCATCTGCGGCCAGCGTGTTACTGCCATCCGCCAGTTCAATGGTGGAGCCCTGGGTATCCAGCACATCGGCCAGTGATTGCCCGAAGGTGAGGGTGGCCGGGCGTTTGAGCGGTTTACCGAACACCTCTGGCGTGAGGGTCCATTGGCCTTTTTTCGCGCCTGCCGTGACAGGGATTGCATAGGTGCCGCTGCCCGGCGGGATTTCCTTCGCTGTTCCGGTGGTCGGCATTTGCCCCTGACCGTACAGCTCATGGTTATCCGGGATCAGATTGATGCTGTTTTCCGCCCCGGTGATCGGGTTGCCATCCTTGTCTTTCAGGTTCAGCTTAATCACCGTGGTATCCCCTTCATTCGGCAGTTCCCCTTTTTCGGGGATAAACTCCGATTTATCCGGGTCAATCAGCTCCGCTTTCGAAGAACCGAAGGTGATTTCTGTTGGGGTATCCAGAGGCTTGCCGTCTATCCGGGTGGTGATTTTCCACTGGCCGGTTTTGTCGCCCGCTTTCACTTTGACCTTATAAATACCGCTGTTTTCCGGCTCTTCCCAGACTTTATCAATCGTCGGTTTGTTTTGGCCGTCACCCGACAGCTTATCGCCATTGTCTTCAAATGTGATACTGTCCTTCGCGTTAAGAATGGGCTTGCCGGATTTGTCCTTAAGATGGAGCGTCATGACGGTACTGTCTTCATTGTTGGCCGCGAGGATATTCGTCGCCGGCGTAAACGTTGAGCCGCCGGTATCGACAATGTCCGTCAGCGACTGGCCAAAGGTAATGATGGCCGGTTTCAGCGTTCTGCCTTCCACCGCCGGGGTGATTTTCCATGTCCCTTTTTTCTGACCTGCCGTCACCTTGGCCTTATAAATACCGCTGCCCGGCGGATCTTCTCTTACCGCGCCCAGTGAGGGAGCAGGGTTCTGGCCGTACAGTTCATTTTTATCATCGGTCAGGGTGATTTTATCCGCCGCTCCCGTGATCGGGTTGCCGTCCTTGTCTTTCAGGTTCAGGACGAGGTCTGTACTGTCGCCTTCCTGATTCAGGTTGCCATTTTCCGGCTTAAACTCGGTGCGATCGGTATCTATCATCTCCGCCAATGAAGAGCCAAAGTCAATAACAGTCGGTGTCAGCTCATGACCATCGATCGTGGGCGTGATTTTCCATTTACCGTGCTTGGTGCCGGCAGTCGCGGTGATTTCATAGATGCCGCTGCCTTCCGGAACTTCCCTGACTTCCGTACCCAGCTCAGGATCTTTACCGTCGCCGGTCAGTGTCGTTTTATCGTCGGTTAATTTGAGGTTACCCGCCACGCCGCTGACAGGCTTGCCGTCTTTGTCGGTCAGTTTCAGGCGGATAACCGTTTGGGTTTTACCGTCCGCCACCATCGATTTCTCCGCGGGTTCAAAGCCGGAACCGTCGGGATTGACGGCAGAAGAAACCACCTGTATCAGCGTTTCCATCCGCTCAGAGGCATTGCCCTGAGTGTCATAAGCGATGCCGGACAGGGTGTAGGTGTTGTTACCCTTGTCATGGAACGGCGGCAGGGTCAGCAGGTAACGGGTGCCCCCGCGAACCGGCGCCGCTGCCAGATTTTCTGCCCGTGCCGGTGCATTTACGCTGTCGAGTTTGCCGCCTCCCGCCACCAGACCGGCGGTATCCCAGACAATCTCTTTCAGGCCATGCTGGGCACTGACATTGACATTCAGCGGGATCACCGCGCCGCCGCGTCCGTTAATCCGGTTTTCCATCATCAGGCGGATCAGATTTTTCTTCCGGTATTCCAGTACAATCTGATTATTACGCTCCACCAAATCATAACGTCCGCCTTGCAGATTGCGTTTAAAGGCCACGGCATCCGGATCAACCTGTTTTGACCACGGTGTACCGATTTCATAATTCAGCCCCAGATTAAACAGGGTTTCACCGCCGCCGGAGGTACTCTGCCGGCGATCCAGACCCAGCGTTACCAGCGGGATCGGGGTATAACTGGCGCCCAGGGTAAAGGCGGCCGGATCTTTCTGCCGGCGCTCTTCACTCAGCAAACCGACTTCATCACCAAAGTACTGTTCATAAATTAACTTGCCGCCCAGCTGTGGATAGGAAGGCACATAACCTTCGGCACGCAGGTCAAAACCACTGGCCGGCCGTTCTTCGTAGTCTTTCAGTTTCTTGCCGTCTTTCCAGCCGCTGGCACGGAAATAGCCGTTCGCCCCGAATTTCATAAAATCACGGGCGTATTCAGCGCCGAGGCCAAAGCGGGTATGGTCACGGGTTATGTCGTGGTCAAGGAAAGCGTTATAGCCCAACATCCCGGTATCAAAGAAGTGACGCTGACCCAGCCCGAAGTTGGCGGTGGTGCGGCTGTCAATATGGCGCAGGCCGAACTGGGTAAAGGCCATCTGTTTTTCGGTGTCATAGAGCGGCAACAACATGTCGAACTGACTGCCGTCTAAGCGCCCGCGGTCATCCACATTGGCCTGTAACTTGACCGTGCCGTAGTGTTGCAGCCAGTTTTGCACGGTCTGATTGGCTTCACTCATTGCCATACCGCGTAACTGATTTTTGGCACTGTCCAGCACATGACCGCCTTTCAGCATGCCTGCCGCGCGGGAAGCGGTACTGGCCAGCCAGCGTTCGGTATTATTTTCAGTATGGCTTACCGGAGATTCGGCGGCGGCGGCTTGTGTCAGACTTTCAGCCAGTAAATGACCGGACGGAGATTTGGGCACGTCAATTTCATCTCCTGCGCCCAGAGCCGTAAAGGGTTTGTGGAAGGTACGAAGCTGGTTGAGTTTTTTCAATTCCGTCACGGTCAGGCCATGACGCTTGGCGACGGATTTAATACTTTCGCCCGCGGCCAGTCGGTAAGATTCAGTCTGTAATGTCTGTGGCCGGGTCGCCTGTGAATGCCTGGGGGTTTTGTCGGCGGCGACGGCGGGCGTGAAAACGCCGGCCACCGGAAAGGCAACCTGGGCAAAGATATTCACCCAAGCGACCTGCCTGAGCCGTTGTTGTGTTGTCCACTGCTTGCGTTGTTTTTTAAGCATCTTCAATCAACCTTCAGAATCAACATTATCCTCACCAGACGGGGGTTAACCCGCTGATGGCTTCGACTCATCCTGGAGTGCTGCTGCTATCCCCATAATGAGTTGACAATTAGTACCAAACTGTCAACTAAGGGGTTTTTATCTGAAAATGAGGAAATTGCAGAAAAACAAACCCGCTAAAGTGAACATTTTGGAGGATACGGCTTTCGAATTTGAACAAAGTACAGAATTAGAAAAATAACTAGGAAGATCAGTAAAAAAAGACGTGAACAACGCGGGGAGGAGTACTCTCAGACGGGGGATTTATTTAGGGTTTATTATCAATAAATTAGCGTAATTTTTGCAGGGAAGGAAAAAATTAACTACGGTTAAAATAAGCCTGCTTAAGTGAGTTGACAGTTTGGTACTAATTGTCAACTGTTTTCGTTTTCCTTTCCCGTCCCATACCGTCTCGAAGCGACCCGCATTACTCGCGGTGTAGCGCACGGTATGACGGATGTTTCTGTGCCCTAAATAGTCCTGAATCAGCCGGGTGTCTACGCCATTGTCTGCCAGTGCATAACCGCAGGCGTGCCTGAGCATGTGCGGATTCGCGCAAATCGACAATTTTGCCTTTAAACTGGTCTGGCGGATGATTTTATACACTTGCTGACGTGACATCCGCTGGCCGCTACGGGACAGGAATAACCAGTCTGAGACTTCGCTGTTGGCCTGTGGTGTCCCTGGCAGATAATTCGGGCGTCCCTTTAGCCACTGACGTAGCAGCTGAATCTCACGGGAGACCATTGGATGAATGGTGGAAAAGCCATTTTTCAGGCGCTGTACGCGCAGGCTGCGGCTGTCCAAATCCACATCTGACAGCTTTAGACTGAGGAGTTCAGACACCCGAAACCCATGAATAAACCCCATAAACATCATGCAGATATTGCGTGCCGCATGAGCATGTTTGCCTGATTCAGTCAGCAACATTTCAATTTCAGATTGCGTCAGGTACTTACGTTTTAACATGGCATTCGCCCCATAGCGTGATTAATCAGACAATAATTAAATGTAACATTGATCAGTGTTGCTGATTATTTACGGAGTGCAATGTCAGCCCGCAGAAAAACTCCCACTATGGTGATTTTTTGTCGGTATACAGGGAAATATGGGGAAATAGATCTTTGAATTCGCGGAAAAAATGAGGGTGGATGGTTGCACTGGTTTTCAGTAACCCGGCAAATCTATAATTTATTTTTAATAATCGAATTTATCAATAATAGTGGTAAGGGCGACTCTATGAAACTGGATCTTCGTACTGATCGTTTTAGTGGGTACGGTATAACTCTTGAGCAACTACGAGCCTTTGTGTATGTTACTAGGTGTTTGGTCCTAACATTTGATGGATTAGGATTTATCTCTAAAATAGCCTTTTAAATTAAATAATTAATTCGTTCAGCTTATTTCACACGGAATGACTATTTTGTTTTAATATGAAAAACACTCCTGGAAAATTTAAACTAGAAAGAAGAAGGTGAAATCAGTAACGGGTGTTAATTTTAAATCGATTGGGTATATAAATTATGGATGACAATATTTTTCGAGCCTTCTGATTAAGGCGCTGGCCTTAATCAGAAAATAGATACGGATATTATGATGCAAAAATTTTTCGTATTATGTAGGTAAAAGAATCCATACTATCAAGCCACTTAAAATTCGGCTCTACCAACTCTCTCCCTATCGCACCCCCGGCAGTTATCATTAGCCAGGATGCCGTCTGTTCTGCATTAATCTGTTTATCAATTTCCCCTGTTTCAATACCTTTACGGATTAATAGTGCTAAACGTTCCCGGATTTTTTTTTCATTTTCGATAAATATTTTATTAATTGTAGGGTTACGGCTAGCTTCAGCGATAATTTCGATGCTGAGACGTGCATAATCGGGTTGGTTATACAGGTGGATTAGGCTTATCATCATCTTTTCTATGGTTGCCATAACCGAGTTTTCATCATCATCGGTATGCAAGATTTTGTCATAGTCATGACTGTCTTCTTCTGCGATAGCTGCAATAATGGCGTTTTTGGTTGGGTAATAGTGAAACAGATTACCTGGGCTCATGCCTGCTGCCTTGCAGATTTCTGCTGTGGATGTTGCATGAAATCCTTTCTCTATAAAACAGGAGATGGCAGCATCAATGATTTGTTTGCGTTTAGCGCGCTGTTTTTCTGTCTGTTTTGACAAAACATATTCCTCCAAAAGATCGGATATAAAAAATTAGATTAATTACTCTATCTAATGTTCGGATGTTATTATACAGACTAAATGTTTATTCTTCTTATTTAATCGTCAGAAATAGTTTTATAAGTATTACACACATAAAGTTGCTTAAATATTATTAATGTCCGGCTGTTAATTTGCACAAAAACATGCCGGACATAAAATAATCTGTCAGTGATAATCGATATCGTCTTTCGTTACTGAGGTCAATTTTTTAAGGTATGGAGTAATAAAGTTTTTAAAATCATCCATATAACTGTAAATAACTGGTACAAACAGTAAACTAAGTAAAGTTGAACTGAGTAGTCCCCCAATAACCGAGATTGCCATCGGCGCCCGGAAACTGGCATCCGCGCCGCTGGTAATGACCAGCGGGATCATGCCGGCAATCATGGCAATCGTTGTCATTATAATAGGTCTGACACGCTCTCTGCCTGCCTGAATAATGGCTTCATTTCGTGGCATACCGGTGCGGGATTTTTCGAGAATAAATTCAACCAATAATATTGAGTTTTTTGAGACTATGCCCATCAACATTAATATGCCGATAATAACGGGCAGATCAATGGCGGCGCCATAAATAAGTAATGCGATAATCGCACCACCGATAGCAAATGGCAGAGCAATTAAAATTGTCATTGGCTGTAAAAAATCTTTGAACAGAATAATCAGAATAGCCAGTACCATCATGATACTGAGTGTTATGGTCGTCGTGAAACGATCAAACATTTCATTCATATATTCAACTTCACCATACTCGACTCTTTTTACCTCTGGCGGCAATTTTTTCATTGTGGGCAATTCATTAATTTGTATATATGCTGTTCCGACCGCAATACCATTAAGATCTGCATCAATACTGGCTTTCCGCTGTCTGGCAATCCGTTCTATTTTGTCAGGGCCTGAGGCAAAAGAGATATTTGCCACCGATTTTACCGGAACATTGACGCCCGATATGCTATTTACGTACAGATCATTTAATACGGTCAGGTTATCCCTGTCTTCTTTGGATAATAAGACGCGGATCGGAACTTGCCTGTCTGGTAAGTTAAACTTAGCGACTCTGGAATTGATTTCACCTATTGTTGCCGTTCTGATTACTGAGCCAATCGCATCGGTTGTTACTCCAGCTCTGGCTGCTGTATCAATATTAGGCGTTATGATAATTTCCCGTCTTGGCAAGGGTTGCAAGAGCTTGATATTCTTCAATCCCTCTAACTGCATCATCTCTTTACGTAACTGCTCTATTGTCTGAGACAGAATTTCTGGGTTTTCACTGGCCAGAACAATCGAAATATCTCGGCTGCCACTACTATTGCCAAAGTTATATCGAATATCTGGAATCTCATTTAAGATAGGAATCAATGATTGCTCAAATTCTTTTTGTGACCAATCACGTTCACCCGTCGGTACTAAATTTATAATAATGTTACTCCTATTCTGGCTAATCTCACCAGAGGAGCCATCAACGCCGGCAACAGAGAAAATATCGATAATTTCTGGGCGGCCTTGCAGTTTCTTAATAATCTTCTGCAACGTTTCATCACTTTGTGCTGCTTGGGTGCCGGGGGGGGCTTCTACTTCTATTGTGGTGATACTAATATCCGCTTTAGGCATAAAACCCGAGGGTAACAGTGCTACCAGAGCTAATGATCCCAAAAGGAAGACGATGGCTAGCAACGACGCTGTTTTGCGGAATTTTAATGTTTTTTCAAGGATAGTAAGATATTTCTTTATCCATTTGGGTGTCTCTGTTTTATCCGTTTTCGGATGTTTTTTAGGCTGTAGGAGATAGGCGGACATCAGCGGAGTTACCAATCTGGCGACCAGTAATGATGATAATACTGCTGCTGATACGGTAATGCCGAAGGGAACAAAATATTTACCGATAAAACCACCAATAAAACTGACAGGCAGGAAAACAGCGACAATGGTAATAGTAATCGCGACTATTGCAAATCCGATTGCATCTGACGCTTTGATGGCGGCAATATAAGGTCTTTCACCTCTTTCAATATATTTCTCTATATTCTCTATTTCGACGATTGCATCATCAACTAAAATACCTATCACCAATGTTAATGCCAATAAAGTGATACTGTTCAGGGTGTAACCAAATAAATGCAGGATAAAAAATGCCGGTAGTATAGATAATGGCAGTGCAATGGCTGCAATCAATGTCGCTCGCCAGCTTTTGAGAAAGAAAAACACCACAATAACAGTTAGTATTGCACCTTCTATTAATGTCTGCATGGTCGAATTATAACTTGCCACCGTATATTTTACATTTGATGAAACAAGTTTAATACTGACATCCGGATACTCTTCTCCAGCCATTTGTAATGCCCGTACAACCCCTTTTTCTACCTCTGTATCACTTGAACCTTTAGCACGGAATACGGCGAAACCCACAACAATTTCATTATTTAAGCGGGCAATGGTGATGGTTTCTTTATGTGAATCTCTAATCGTGGCAATATCGCCTAATTTTATCCAATTATCGTTTGCTAAAGGAAGTTTTAATTGGTGTAAATAATCTATTTCATTTTTTGCACCTAAAATACGAATGGTATGATCTTGTCCTGCGACAACCATTTTTCCGCCAGGAATATTAACGTTATTTTGAAGTAATAACTGGTTAATATCCGCAACACTGATCTTCAAGGCAGCCATCTTTATCGGATCAGGTTCAATCAAAATTTCCTTATTTGTGCCACCCAGCCTCGTTATTTTTTGAACGCCGGGCACCATTAATAACTTTTTACTTAATTTGTCATCAACAAACCAAGATAAATCGGTCAAATTCTTATCTTTTGACTGAACCGCGTAATTCAGGATCGCGCTGCCCTCTACATCAATACGGCTGATTAGCGGTTCATCTATTGATTGAGGTAATTCCGAACGAATCTGTGTAATTTGCTCCCGGATATCATTTGTCGCAACATTCGGATCAATTTTTATATCAAACTCGATAATCGTGATGGATACGCCATCCGTTATTGTTGAGTTAATATGCCGAATGCCCGGCAATCCAGAAACCGCGCGTTCTATGGGTTGTGTAACCGCATTTTCCAATTCGGAAGGTGATGAGCCACTTTGTGTGACAGTCACAGTCACAACCGGAAAATTAATAACGGGGTTTGCATTGATAGGCAATTTTAAAAAGGAAAATAACCCAGCGATAGTGAGTGCCAGAAAAATAACAATCGTGGGAATAGGTTTTCTGATGGCCCATTCGGATAACTGATATTTCATCTTATTTTCCCTGTGGCATAATGGCAACAGTATCCATTTCTTGTAAGAATGGAGATGCAGAAACAATGATTTTATCTTTTGGCGATAAGCCAGACTTTATCTCAATCCAGTTATCAAAAATGCGCCCTGTATTAATTTCTTTTTTCTCTACGGCATTGTTTTTACCGACAACATAGACACTGGGTTTATTTTTATTTCCCATATTGACAGCACTATAAGGAATAGCATTGACTTTTTCTGGTTTAAGCTGAAATAAAGCATGGCCGAAATCCCCCAGTTTGACATCGGCGGGGACATTTTCGAGCGCAATTCTTATTTTTCCTATTTGGGTAACGGGATTAATTTTCGGCGAGATATATCTCACTTTGCCGGTTATTTTGCTGCCGGAAGTGAGAGAAATAGCCGCAGGTATTCCTGTGTTTATTTGTTTTAAAGCAGAAATATAGGCTTCAGCCGAGAATTCGTGCTGGTTATTTTCGATCAATTTAAACAGTTGACTGCTATCGGTTATCATACCTGCCATCGCAGTTCGTTCACTGATAACGCCTTCTCTGGGTGCAAATATGGTTGTTTTTGCCCGCTGGGTTTTTTCCCCTTCTAATTGTGCCTGTAACTGCCGGTATTCTGCTTTTGCCGCATTTAAGGCGGATGAGGATGAATTTGCCTGCATTTTGTATTTGTCAAATTCACTGGCAGAAATGACCCCTGTATTTACCAGTGGTTTTACACGCTTAAGTTCAGACTGTGCCTGATTACTCATCGCTTCATTCTGTTTTATCAAAGCCAGCGCTTTTTCCAGTTCCGCTTTGGCTTGTTTGACTTTTTCATCCTGAACCAGTGTTTCTAATGTAGCTAACACTTCACCTTTTTTGACATAGTCACCTTCTTCAACCAGCACTTCTGTGATGATATGCTGAGGAAGTGCCGGGCTTATCACAATCTCATTTTTTGCTACGATTGCTCCCAGTATTTTGATAGAGGGAGTGAACTGTACAGCCTGCATGGTTGTGGTTGAGACATGCATCTGCTCTTGGGGGGACTGGGCATTTGCAGTGGAAATGAACAGGGAAAAACAAACGCCAAGAAGAGATAGAAGATTTCTTGCCATTCCTCGTCCTTACAGTGATCACTTAGGTTAGTGTTGATATTTTAGATAGATTAGTCTATCTAAAAAATTCGTGCAACCGTGTTCTGTGTGAAAGATAGGCGAGGGCAGAGGGTAATTATTGTTTCAGGAAACTGGTGTGTAACATTCGAATTTATCGATGGTGATGTGCACATCGTTAACTATGGGAATTATCACTAATAAAAAATGAAGCCCCTATTTGTTGAGTATGCAACTTTCAGGGCTTGTTCCACCTTTATTAATTAATAGATTTTAAAATATAAATAAAGTCCTAGTTTTTAATGCGACAAATAACAGAGTAATCACCACCACCATGATTACCGGCGTTACCTGCACTTCCTTCTTTACCACTTATTATATCTACAACTGTTATATTAATATCTATATTTGGATTCCACAAACTAGATGACCATATGTTTAAACCAAATCCGTTGAGAGAATTAATAGGCCACCCATTAGTGTCGTAAAGAGTCCGATTTTGATAAGCATTATGTATATCCATTAATTGATCTCTAGTGGGTAACTCTCCTAATTTATTGCAGTAATCTTTCACTATAATCCACTGCGCCATTCCCCAAATTTCGCGGTTTCTTGTCAGCTTAGATTCACCATTTAACTCAGCATTTAATTGAGGCCGCGAGTATTTTATTCCGTTAAGTGTAATGTAATCTTCCATATGCCCCCAATAATTGGCCTTCGGCGTATCCGGACTGGTGAGTACGGTAAAAATAACATCCCATGTTTTGGTTAACGTCTGGTTGGCTTCGCCATTCACCTCTACCGACAGGGTGGTTCTTGTGCCAATACCGTTAGGGTCAGTGACATTGATAACCAGATAACCTTTTTCGTCAGTATGGCCGCGGTAAGTATCCTCTTTACCCGCCAGTACACCTTCTTTCGCCTCCAGGTTTACTGTGACCGTGTCAGCTTTCTTTTGACGATTAATCGCCGTCATCTTAATTGTCACAGGTATACCCCCAACGGCTTGACCTCCGTTCTCAGTTTTGACCGTGAGCGTAATGGTTTTATCTCTTTCAACCTTAACCGCCATCGTGCCATCCGCATCCTTCTCAGGTTTATCCGGCGTTATCGTGAAGTCACTCGCCACGCCTTTCACCGTACCATCCTTGTTGCCTTCTAAATTATTGCCTTCAGCAGCTTCCTGCCGTGTATCTCTGTTATATGACTTGCCACGCGCCAGTTTCGAACGGGCTTGTATCGCAACTTGGATGACTCGGCCACTGTCTTCCGGTTTCAAACGGTATCCCGGGATGGTATTGGTGTTATTTGGCGGGACAATATGATCCTTGTCATCACTATTAAATTGTTCCACCAGAAACTCGGGGGACTTATTGTAATCAGGGTCTCCTTCGGGATATTTGATACCCCATAAAAAGAGGGAGTTATCTTGGTCATGTCCGCCTTTAGCCTCAAATTTATACGTTGCAGTCAGTTCCTCATCAACCGCTAACTTACCGTGGATTTTCAGATCTGCAATGCCGGGGCCCCGGGAGGGGTCAATAATCTGCCCTATCGTATTACCGCCCTGAAGTTCATTACCTTCATTCTGACCGCTGTTCTTCAAAATATCAGTTCCTGGTTTGCTTCTGCCATTTTTGGGCGTCAAAACAATTTCCACAAATTTATCAATATCGTCGTCACTCAGCTTATAAGATTCGATCTGGCCCCCTTGACCATCGACAGTGCCTGTAGCGCCCTGTTTACTGATGTCTTCCGGCGTGCCGCCTATTGTTGCGACCCGCCTCCAGGTGTAGGTAGTTTTATCTTCCACATAACCGTTATTGGGCTCAAACTCATAAGTGGCTTTCAGGGTTGAATTTACAGATCGGTACCCGTGCAAGACTACATTCTTAATGGAAGGAATGGCATTAGGGTCAAGAATGGTGCCCGGTTTTGCCCCTTTGGGCGTGGTTTGGTTGATGTTGGTGTCCGTCATACCAATATCTACCGTTTTGGCTTCACCGACTTCGTTGTTTCCGTTAACGGGCTTAACGGTAATCGCCACCGTTTTCCCTGCATCCGCTTGCTCCAGCGTTCTGGTCACCTTGCCTGTTTTGTCCTGAGCATTCTTGCCGTTGTCCGGTACGGGCTGGTAATCGGCTGCCGGAGTCCCCTTGTCATGCCAGGCAAACTGGGAGAGGTCGGTGGCGTCACCGCCATTACCGTTAAAGGTATATTCGGCCGTAAGCGGCTGATTGATTTCCAAATCACCACTCAGGACAATCTTGTCGATACCGGGTTTGGCATCCGGATCTGCCACACCGCCTTTGCCATTCCCGCCCGTAAGGCCCCGGTTGGCTGCCGGGTCGGCTATATCCGTGGTCACCGGCGCTTTGGCCCGCAGGTTCGCCCCGTTAGCCGCCAGTATGGACACTTCCAGTACCTTACCGGCATCGCTGCGCGCAATAACATACTTCACTTTTTCATTATCCGCCGCGCCGGCGGTTACCCGGCCTTCGCCGTTTTTCTGCGCCAGTACCGGTTCTTTCACCCCGGCGGCATCCGCCAGTGCCATCACTTGTTTCGCGGTAGTGCCTTTATCTCCCCAGACATAGAACGAACGGTCAGCCGTATTACCGCCGTTGTCCTTAAACTGATAGCGGGCATGCAGGGTTTCATTGATATGTAAAATGCCATTCAGTTGCAGATTGTTCACGGCCGGCGCGTTGTTTTCATCAAACTCAATCACCGTCTCCTTCTTCATCTCCGTGCCATCCACGGTGGTGGTCAGCGTCCAGTGGCCGGTTTTCTGGCCGGCGGTGACGACGATTTCATACACCCCGTCCGACACTTCTTTAACATCGCCGATTTGTGGATCTTGGCCTTCTCCCGATAATTGACCGGCGGCATTGACCCTGATGCTGTCTTTTGCCCCCGTGACGGGTTTGCCCTGTTTATCTTTCAGCACCACCCGTAGGGTTTTGGTGGAAACGCCATCCGCGGGCAGCGGGCTACTGCCATCCGCCGGCTCAACGGTGGAGCTCTGGGTATCCAGCACATCGGCCAGTGATTGCCCGAAGGCAATGACGGCCGGTTTCAGCGTTTTGCCTTCCACCGCCGGGGTGATTTTCCATGTCCCTTTTTTCTGACCTGCCGTCACCTTGGCCTTATAAATACCGCTGCCCGGCGGATCTTCTCTTACCGCGCCCAGTGAGGGCGTGGGGTTCTGGCCGTACAGTTCATTTTTATCATCGGTCAGGGTGATTTTATCCGCCGCTCCCGTGATCGGGTTGCCGTCCTTGTCTTTCAGGTTCAGGACGAGGTCTGTACTGTCGCCTTCCTGATTCAGGTTGCCATTTTCCGGCTTAAACTCGGTGCGATCGGTATCTATCATCTCCGCCAATGAAGAGCCAAAGTCAATAACAGTCGGTGTCAGCTCATGACCATCGATCGTGGGCGTGATTTTCCATTTACCGTGCCTGGTGCCGGCAGTCGCGGTGATTTCATAGATGCCGCTGCCTTCCGGAACTTCCCTGACTTCCGTACCCAGCTCAGGATCTTTACCGTCGCCGGTCAGTGTCGTTTTATCGTCGGTTAATTTGAGGTTACCCGCCACGCCGCTGACAGGCTTGCCGTCTTTGTCGGTCAGTTTCAGGCGGATAACCGTTTGGGTTTTGCCGTCCGCCACCATCGATTTCTCAGCGGGTTCAAAGCCGGAACCGTCGGGATTGACGGCAGAAGAAACCACCTGTATCAGCGTTTCCATCCGTTCAGAGGCATTGCCCTGAGTGTCATAAGCGATGCCGGACAGGGTGTAGGTGTTGTTACCCTTGTCATGGAACGGCGGCAGGGTCAGCAGGTAACGGGTGCCCCCGCGAACCGGCTCCGCTGCCAGATTTTCTGCCCGTGTCGGTGCATTTACGCTGTCGAGTTTGCCGCCCCCCGCCACCAGACCGGCGGTATCCCAGACAATCTCTTTCAGGCCATGCTGGGCACTGACATTGACATTCAGCGGGATCACCGCGCCGCCGCGTCCGTTAATCCGGTTTTCCATCATCAGGCGGATCAGATTTTTCTTCCGGTATTCCAGTACAATCTGATTATTACGCTCCACCAAATCATAACGTCCGCCTTGCAGATTGCGTTTAAAGGCCACGGCATCCGGATCAACCTGTTTTGACCACGGTGTACCGATTTCATAATTCAGCCCCAGATTAAACAGGGTTTCACCGCCGCCGGAGGTACTCTGCCGGCGATCCAGACCCAGCGTCACCAGCGGGATCGGGGTATAACTGGCGCCGAGGGTAAAGGCGGCCGGATCTTTCTGCCGGCGATCTTCACTCAGCAAACCGACTTCATCACCAAAGTACTGCTCATAAATTAACTTGCCGCCCAGCTGTGGATAGGAAGGCACATAACCTTCGGCACGCAGGTCAAAACCACTGGCCGGCCGTTCTTCGTAGTCTTTCAGTTTCTTGCCGTCTTTCCAGCCGCTGGCACGGAAATAGCCGTTCGCCCCGAATTTCATAAAATCACGGGCGTATTCAGCGCCGAGGCCAAAGCGGGTATGGTCACGGGTTATGTCGTGGTCAAGGAAAGCGTTATAGCCCAACATCCCGGTATCAAAGAAGTGACGCTGACCCAGCCCGAAGTTGGCGGTGGTGCGGCTGTCAATATGGCGCAGGCCGAACTGGGTAAAGGCCATCTGTTTTTCGGTGTCATAAAGCGGTAACAACATGTCGAACTGACTGCCGTCTAAGCGCCCGCGGTCATCCACATTGGCCTGTAATTTGACCGTGCCGTAGTGTTGCAGCCAGTTTTGCACGGTCTGATTGGCTTCACTCATTGCCATACCGCGTAACTGATTTTTGGCACTGTCCAGCACATGACCGCCTTTCAGCATGCCTGCCGCGCGGGAAACGGTACTGGCCAGCCAGCGTTCGGTATTATTTTCAGTATGACCTGCCGGCGATTCGGCGGCGGCGGCTTGTGTCAGACTCTCAGCCAGTAAATGACCGGACGGAGATTTGGGCACGTCAATTTCATCTCCTGCGCCCAGAGCCGTAAAGGGCTTGTGGAAGGTACGAAGCTGGTTGAGTTTTTTCAATTCCGTTACGGTCAGGCCATGACGCTTGGCGACGGATTTAATACTTTCGCCCGCGGCCAGTCGGTAAGATTCAGTCTGTAATGTCTGTGGCCGGGTCGCCTGTGAATGCCCGGGGGTTTTGTCGGCGGCGACGGCGGGCGTGAAAACGCCGGCCACCGGAAAGGCAACCTGGGCAAAGATATTCACCCAAGCGACCTGCCTGAGCCGTTGTTGTGTTGTCCACTGCTTGCGTTGTTTTTTAAGCATCTTCAATCAACCTTCAGAATCAACATTATCCTCACCAGACGGGGGTTAACCCGCTGATGGCTTCGACTCATCCTGGAGTGCTGCTGCTATCCCCATAATGAGTTGACAATTAGTACCAAACTGTCAACTAAGGGGTTTTTATCTGAAAATGAGGAAGTCGCAGAAAAACAAACCCGCTAAAGTGAACATTTTGGAGGATACGTCTTTCGAATTTGAACAAAGTACAGGATTAGAAAATTATCTAGGAAGATCAGTAAAAAAAGACGTGAACAACGCGGGTGGGGGTATTCTCAGAAGGGGGATTTATTTAGGGTTTACTATCAATAAATTAGCGTAATTTTTGCGGGGAAGGAAAAAATTAACTACGGTTAAAATAAGCCTGTTTAAGTGAGTTGACAGTTTGGTACTAATTGTCAACTGTTTTCGTTTTCCTTTCCCGTCCCATACCGTCTCGAAGCGACCCGCATTACTCGCGGTGTAGCGCACGGTATGACGGATGTTTCTGTGCCCTAAATAGTCCTGAATCAGCCGGGTGTCTACGCCATTGTCTGCCAGTGCATAACCGCAGGCGTGCCTGAGCATGTGCGGATTCGCGCAAATCGACAATTTTGCCTTTAAACTGGTCTGGCGGATGATTTTATACACTTGCTGACGTGACATCCGCTGGCCGCTACGGGACAGGAATAACCAGTCTGAGACTTCGCTGTTGGCCTGTGGTGTCCCTGGCAAATAATTCGGGCGTCCCTTTAGCCACTGACGTAGCAGTTGAATCTCACGGGAGACCATTGGATGAATGGTGGAAAAGCCATTTTTCAGGCGCTGTACGCGCAGGCTGCGGCTGTCCAAATCCACATCTGACAGCTTTAGACTGAGGAGTTCAGACACCCGAAACCCATGAATAAATCCCATAAACATCATGCAGATATTGCGTGCCGCATGAGCATGTTTGCCTGATTCAGTCAGCAACATTTCAATTTCAGATTGCGTCAGGTACTTACGTTTTAACATGGCATTTGCCCCATAGCGTGATTAATCAGACAATAATTAAATGTAACATTGATCAGTGTTGCTGATTATTTACGGAGTGCAATGTCAGCCCGCAGAAAAATTCCCACTATGGTGATTTTTTTGGCGATACTCTTTCGGCGTCAGGCCATTGTAGCGTTTGAATAACTCTCTGAAATAACGGGTATCTTCGTAACCCACTTCATGGCTGATTTCTTCGATGGTTTTCTGGGACTTTTCCAGCCAGTGCTTGGCCTGTGACAAACGTATCTGCTGGATATACTGGATGGGGGTTTTTCCTGTGGCGATTTTGAAGCGCCGTTTCATTTGTCGTTCACAAAGGTGGATTCTATTGGCTAAATCAGCCACAGATAAAATTTCGGAAGGTGAGGTGTGCATCCAATCTTGCAGTTTGTGGATGAGAGAATCTGAATGTTGACGATAAGGGGCAAAACTGATGGAATCAGACGAAACTTTGGGGTCATGTTCGCCAAACAAGAATTGTGAACATTGTTCTCTGGCATATTGTCCGTAAATCAATTCAACAATACTCATCATACTTTTGCTGCATCCATAGGCACTGGAAATGCAGAAACGGTTATTGTCACGGGTGATTTTTTTGTCGGTATACAGGGAAATATGGGGAAATAGATCTTTGAATTCGCGGGAAAAATGAGGGTGAATGGTTGCGCTGGTTTTCAGTAACCCGGCTTTGGCAAGGATGAATGTGCCTGAGCAGACTGAAACGATAGGAATGTGCTTCTTATCCATCGCTTTGAGCCACTCTATTATTTCCGGTGAGCAGTATTGCGGCTGCCATACCGGGAAACCCAGAGAACCAACCAGAATAATATCGGGTTGTTGGCCGTGATAGAGATCGGAATGGGAAGTCGGGGTGGGTTCGGTCAACAGTCTGTTTGTCCCGCTCATTTCCTGGTTTGCTGGCGAGATAATGCGGACATGGGGAATGGGGCCGCCAATGGCATTGGCGGCGATGGTGAGTATTTCAATCGGCATAGCAACCGATGTCACCGAGGTATGAGAAAATACCAGAGCTGTGATAGCTAATTGTTTCATAGTTATATTCTCTTCCTTAAGAACATTTTTTATGTTGTGTTAATTTCGTTAAGAAATTAATTTTAAGCCGAAACAAGTTTCATGTCTTCAATGAATTCTCTATCGTGATAGTCATTCTGTTTGTTGATGCCAAAGTTGTGCATACAGTCCGTTTTGTTGCAATAGGTCATCATGGGAGCCAGATTCGACGATTGTTCCTTGATCTAAAACAAAAATTTTATCTGCATGGCGGATCGTATTCAGCCGATGGGCAATGCTGATAACCGTCCGGTTGTGGCGGATCTCGTCCAGATTGCTCATAATGGCTGCCTCGGATTCATAATCCAGCGCGGAAGTCGCTTCATCCAGAATCAGGATTTTGGGATCATTCAACAAGGCTCTTGCCAATGCGATACGCTGCCGTTGCCCACCGGAAAGATTGCTTCCTTTCTCCCCGACAGAATGGGCAAATTTATGCGGAAATTCATTGATGAAGTCAGTTGCACCCGCCAAAGTCGCCGCCCGGTAGACTTCTTCATCGCTGGCATTGGGTTTACACAGACGGATATTGTCCGCAATGCTGCCGGAAAACAGTATGCTTTCCTGCAATACCACGCTCATGTTACGTCGGAGTGATACGGGATCGGCGATCGCCAAATCCATACCATCGACCAGAACCTGACCATGCTGCGGCACATACAGGCGCTGTAACAACCGGGTCAGGGTACTTTTACCTGAACCCGATGGCCCCGTTATGCCAATAAATTCGCCCGCTTTGATGGTCAGTGACAGATTTGCCAGTACTTCGGGCGTATCTGCGTGATAGCGGAAGCGAATATTCCTGAACTCAATCTGGCCGGCAAGTTCAGGGGAAGCTGCCAGCCCCTGTTTGCTACTCTCCATTGGCTCATCAAGAATATCGCCGACCCGTCGCAAAGCGATCAAAGTATGCTGGAAATCCTGCCAGACTTGCGCCAGCCGTAAGATCGGCTGGGTGACGTGTCCTGCCAGCATATTGAAGGCAATTAACTCTCCGGGGGATAATTCGCCGTTAAGAACGCTTCTGACCCCCCACCATAGCAGTAATGCCGCTACGATTTTCTGGATCAACGCGATCCCCTGTCCGGCCGCAAGCCCACTTTTCTGGGCGGAAAAACGCCGGATCAATTGCTGGCTTAACACTTTTTGCCACTGGCGCAGAAAGCGTTTTTCTGTTGCGGTGGTCTTGATAGTTTCGATGCCCATGACGGATTCCGTCAGGAAACTGGTGGCATGGGCATCGGCTTCATATTCGGTTTCTACTTTGCGTCGGATGAGAGGTCCAATAGCGATCCAAAGCAGGAAATAGAGTGCCAGCGAACTGATTACGATCCCGGTCAATAGAGTGGAATAATGGAACATGACGCCAAGAAACAGGATGATGAAGATCAGGTCGAGTAGCAACATCAGGGTGGAGCCGGTCAGAAATTGGCGGATTTGTGCCATTTCTCTGACGCGCGCGATAATTTGTCCGGTTTGGCGTTGCTTGAAATAGGGCAGGGGTAATCCCACCAGATGGCGATAAAGCCTGCCGGAGAGTTCCGCGTTGATCTGGCTTGCCATATGTCCGAACACGGTATTGCGCAGAAAACCGTACAGGGGTTCTGCCACGGCCAGCGCCAGCATCGCCAGACCAAGAACATGCAGGCTGGATAAGCTGCGTCCGACCAGTACTTTGTCGATGACATTTTCAAACAGCAAAGGAGATGCCAGCGCAAAAAGTTGCAGCACAATGGCGAACAGGAAAATATCCCGCAACTGATTTTTCTGCCTGAAAATCGAAGGATAAAACCAGCTCAAGCCGAATTTGACTTGCTGTTTGGTCAGCGATTTATCTGCCACCAGCAGGATTTTATACTCACTGTGTTTAGCTTCGTCAGGTGTCGCCTGTGTGCCGTGCAATGGGCGTATTTCTTGTTTTTCCGTGATGGGATTGAGCACGGTAAACTGATCTGGGCTGACTTCGAGCAGCACCCACCAGCATTGACCCAATTCAATCAGTGCCGGTAAAGGCAACGTGGCTGCGGTATCGGCTGTCAGACGATCAAATTTGCTGTGCAGGCCTACGGCATCGATAGCTTCGCGTAGCTGCCAGTCTGTCAGCGTCAGGGAATCCAGACCCAGCGCATGATGCAATTGTCTGACGGAGGCAACCTTATGAAATTGTGTTCCCAGATAGGCGACACAATCCAGTGCGTGATTATTGGTGTGATCTTCCGTGTCTGTATCACTCGTAAAGGAAAATGCGTCAACCATGATTATTTTTCCCTCAACGCTTCAGACTGATATTCCTGAATCGGACTGAGCAGGTAATCAATCACCCGTCGTTGATCGGTTTTGATTTCTGCGGTGATGGACATCCCGGCGGTAATTTCGACAGGCTTACCATCAACGATGATATTGTTTTGTCTGAGGCTGATTTGCGCTGGAAAAACCAGACCCAGACGCCCATCCGTCGTGGAGTCACGTGAAATACTGAGCAGTTCGCCTTCGATGGTGCCATAGCGGGTATAAGGGAAGGCATCTACCTTAACCGTCACATGCTGGCCGGGGCGGACAAACCCGACATCTTTATTCAGGATCTGGATTTCCGCGAGTTGCACATGGTCATCCGGTACAATCACCATCAAATTCTGTGCAGGCTGTAAAACCGCGCCGAGGGTATGGACGCTCAATTGCTGAACCGTACCCGCCACAGGGGAACGCACGATCTCAAGGGCTTCTCGCTCCTGCATTTTGGAAAGCTCTTGTTTCAGCACGCCCAGTTGCATCTCTGCCTGCTTTTTTTTCTCAAACCATTCCCGCTCTTTTTGCATGTTGATCCCCTTTAACCGCTCTTCCAGACTCTTGTATTGGGTCATCAAGATGCCTAGTTCTGCTTTTTGTTGCGTGATCACCCGTTCTGTTTCCAGCAATTCTTTTTCCTGCTCCAGATACTCCACTCGGCTAATCACCTGCTTTTGGCTCAATATTTTTCGTGCCTGCAAGCGCTGATTGATATTTTGACGCAGGTTGGTCAGAGCCTGAATATCCCCGTTTTTGGCTTTTTGAGAAGAGAGATTGACGTTCATTTCAGCGTAAAGATTGGTGATAATGGCATCGAATTCATGTTTTTCATGCTCGTAATGCGTCTGGATTTTTTCCTGTTGGGAGAGAGTCTGCTGCTGAAAGAGAGGCAGTGATTCGGGATCATGCTTCCCGAGCAGTGCCTGATAGCGGATTTTCTCTTCGATCAGATATTCACGTTGTTCAAGTAGTCGTGTAACGTCCTGATTAACGCCGAGCGTATTCAGCATAAGCAGAGGGGCATTTTTTTCAATGTGCTGCCCATTTTGAATATGAATAGAGAGCAGACGGCTTTGTTCATAAGCCTGAATGACTTGGGAACGGCCGGAAGCGATCAGACGCCCGGTGGCGGTTGCCTGTACATCCAATTTTCCCAGATACGCCCATAGCAGTACCACCAGTACCCCGATACTCAAGGTGATCGCCGTATAACGGGCGAACGGGGAAGGAGGACGTTGTGACAAGGCCAGATGTGTGGGTAAAAAATCATAATGGGGCGAAGGAGTACGCAGGTTTTTAATCCCTTTGCGTAAGATGGCCTTAAACATGGGAAGTCACCTCCTGTTTCAGTTCCTGTTGCAATTGCCAGAGTTTTCGATACTGCTTGCCCTGTTGTAGCAGTTGTTCATGGCTACCTTGTTCAATAATTTGACCTTGGTGCAGTACAATGATTCGGTCGCACTGGCGTACCGTGGAGAGTCGATGGGCGATGGTAATGACCGTTCTGCCCTGCGCAATGTCCGCCATATTGGATTGAATAATCGATTGTGACTCATCATCCAGTGCGCTGGTGGCTTCATCAAGGATCAGAATGGTGGGATCAGACAGCAGGGTTCTGGCAATGGCCAGACGCTGTCGCTGCCCGCCGGAGAGGGATTGGCCGCCTTCCGCGATGATAGTGTCGTACCCCATCGGCAGCTTGAGAATAAAATCGTGTGCCCCCGCCAGTCTGGCCGCTTCAATAATATCAGACAGAGGAGCATCGGGTCGTGATTGGGCAATGTTTTCATGTACGGTTTTATTAAACAGAAAATTTTCTTGTAACACGATGCCTATTTGCTGTCTCAGAGATTCAATATTGAACTCCTGCAATGGAATGCCATCCAGTGTGATGGTGCCATGTTCCGGGGTATAAAGCCGAAGTAACAGGCGCGCGAGGGTACTTTTTCCAGAACCGGATGTTCCTACTACGCCAAGCGTTTCTCCTGCCCGGATATCCAGCGTAAAACGGTTGATGGTTGGGGAGAGATCGGGCTGATAGCGAAATACGATATCAGAGAATGAAATAGCACCCTGCAATGAGACTCGCTCTTTGCCTGACTGCTGTTCTGTCGGCAGATTCAACATATCCCCCAGTTTATCAATGGCAATACGTGAGCGGATAAATTGCCCCCAGAGTTGCACCAACTTGGCCAGGGGTTGCTGGGTATGGCTGACCATCATATTGAACGCGATCAACTGGCCGATGGTCATGTGCAGGGAGAGTACTTCGGAGGCACCAAGCCAGATAATGACCGCACTGGTGACTTTTTGTAACAGCATCACAAGATGGCTGGAGCGGTTATCCCATTGCTGCACATCATAACTGGTACTCACCATATTCTCGGTCTGGCTATCCCAGCGCCGGATAAAGCGGGGTTCCGCTGCCAGGCTTTTCAGTGTCTCGGCACCGGCGACGGTTTCGGTCAGGAAAGAGGTATTGATCGCAGCATGAATGAATTGCTTTTCGACTGCTTTCTCGATTTTGGGCGTGACCCACCATGCCAGCAGACCATAGAAAGGGATGGTAGCCAAAAACAGCAAAGTCAGTGTGCCGGATAGCAGGCTCATCACGTAAATGAATACGAACATAAACAGGACATCAATACACAGGGTGAACATGGAACCGGTTAAAAACTCCCGTACGGTTTCGAGTTCACGTACCCGCGTCACAATTGCTCCCACTTGGCGGGATTTGAAAAACAGCAAAGGCAGGCCAAGTAGGTGCCGAACCAGTTTTAAGCCCAGTTTGATATCAATGCGATTGGCTGTATGGGCATACTGATATTCGCGTAGCCCACGTAGAACCACTTCAATCAGGCTTGCAGCCACCAGACCAAAAATCAACACATCTAAGGTGGATAACGCCTGATGAACCAGTACCTTGTCCATGACAACCTGCACGACCAAAGGAGAAATCAACGCTAAAATTTGCAAAATGAACGAAAACAGCAGAATTTCAGTCAGATTCTTCCTTTGCCGGATAAATTCGGGAATAAACCAACGGATATTGAATTGGTTACTTTTTTGTTTTATTTTTATCCAGCGTCCGCTCCATAAACGGATAAAGCTTTCTTTATCCAATATTTCAGGCGCTTCCTGATTAGGTTTTTGAATCAATACTCGTTGCTCATCATGTTTTGCTAAAATAAAGGGATGCCCATTATCATCGAACAGAATAGCGGGTAAAGATAATGTGTTTAACTTCTTATTTACTGAACGTTTATTTTTAATGGAAACATGATGTTCTTTCTTTAATTTATTTAAAGTAAAAAGATAATCATCATTATTATTTATGTTTTTATCGGGTATGATAATGGGTTTACCATTAGATATCATTATTATTAATTTAATTAATGATATTGTTGTTTTTTCTATTTCATTCATATGGGTAAATTTATTTTAATAAAAACCAAAACCCAAATTAAGGAAAGAACCAGAAGAAGAGTATGGTATTTCTTTATAAGATAATCTTAATAAATACGATAAAAGGTATTATCTGTTATCAATGAGTATATCATGGTTGGTAATTAGGACAAAATGTGGTGGTTAAACAGACATTATTATTTTTATATGTTGATTTTAAAAAGCAAATAGATATATTTTCGTTCAAGCAGTCGATAAATCATTTGTTTTCTAATAACCTATTTTTTCTGAGTTTAGGTAGCGTTTAAAATCTGTGTGTACTCATTCCTAATTTTTTAACAAATGTTGTGTTCATGTTGTTTTTGTCTGGTATTTTATATTCAAGTTGATCGCAACAACGAGATTTAATGATAAATAAAACCATAACGATATAGGTTTTTAATCATTTAATTTAATATATTTGCAACATTAAGTTTGAATTTAATATATTTGCAACATTAAATTTAAATTTATTTAATGGATAATGATATGTCTGAAAAATTCGTTCAAACCATTTCAAGTGTTAATTATAACAAAGGCGTGTTCTCTCTTTATTTTGTTGGACAAGAGCCTAACCGAATGGCAAATGGCATACTGGCTGAAAACGATCAGGAATTACAATTAAAGCAAGTGATTCACATGCCTGCATCCGGCTTTATGTATATGGTTTCCATGGTGAAAAGTATGCTTGAAGACCCTCGGATGGAAGCCGAAATGAATAAGCTGATCGCAGCCGGATTCTTGCCTGTACCTGAAATGAGTGAAGGTGAAATGCCAGCCCCAGCCGAGCCGGAAACTGCGGTTGCAGAGACCATTGAGCCTAAAAAACGCCCAGCCCGCGATACGGAAAAATCAAAATAATATCAGGTATCAGTAAAAACATATCAGATGGTTGCTAGCTTATGATGATCACACATCAACCGGCAACGCTGAGTGACACTGAAATACAAGCAATGATAGGTGGGGTGATGTTGCTTTGTCAGCATTCACCTTTACACCGACGCTATTTAGTTGCTGAGTGGCAACAGCGTATCTTTCCTTCATTCCAGCTCAATCAGTTTTGCTATTACGAAGATGAACACCAACGCCCAGTTGCTTTTTGTAATTGGGCTTTTTTGTCTGATAGCAGTCGGGATGCGATTCTTTCCGGTGAACGGGAGATTTCGCAGGAAGACTGGCGCTCAGGACAGCATATCTTTTTTCCGGAAATGATTGCCCCTTTTGGGCATGCGAAGAGTATCGCCCGTGATCTTCGCCGGCGTGTCTTTGCAGCATGGAAGGGGCAAAAAGCCTGTACTGTCCGGGGAATGCTGGACACACAAAATGACCACTGTATCCGTCGGGTACAGTGGTTTACCGTTTAATTTTTCTGCCCAATACCAGGATTACTTATGGGAAAATCATCCAACCGAAGTGCAGCATATGCCTTTACCGGTAAATATGAAGATGATAATGATGGAAATACAATACACGCCATCGGCATTGGCGGTGTCATTAACGCCTATGGCGGAAATGATTACATTGTCGTGGGTTCCGTTGGTGCAACCGTCAATACAACATGGGGGAACGATACTGTCGTGGGGGCGGCCGGGTATCTGAATATTAACGATACAAGCGGTACTCTGACGGTAAAAGGAGGTTCAGGTTATACCTCCATCAATAAAACAAGCGATGGCACGATAGATTTTGCTGGCGCTGCCGGTGGACTGAAAATCAATCACACAGGTGATAAGGGTCGAATCGATTATTCTGGCGCGTCTGGCTACAATGGCATCACCCGCAAGGGATGGGAAGGCGATTTCACTTTTAAGGGCGCAGGGGGGTATAACGAACTCTGGCATGAAACCAATCAGGGAAATTTCTACTTTGCTGGCGTGGGGGGTGGAAACAAGATTGATCGCACATGGTTCGACCGTTATCAGGGATCTCACGGCGATCTGACCTTTAACGGCGCTGGTGCGGCAAACATCATCAGTTCCAGAGTTGAAAGTGGTGATATTGTTTTTGCAGGCGCAGGAGCCGCTAACAATCTTGTCCGCAGGGGAAAAACCGGCAACGTCACCTTAACGGGTGCAGGGGCTTCTAACCGTATTGAACGTACCCGCCAGACCGATGACGTCTATTCTGAAACCAAAGGTGATATCAAGTTTGAAGGCGCGGGCGGTTATAACAGCCTGTATTCTGATGTTGCACACGGTAATATCCGTTTTGCAGGAGTGGGGGGGTATAACCATATTACCCGCAAGGGAACGGCCACTGACTTCGATAACGAAGGCATGGAATATGCCAAAGCCGAAGATATCGTGTTGAAAAATGCCACCATGAGTGGTGACTGGATTGGCTACAACGTGCAGGTGACAGGTCTTAAATCGGCACGGGAATCGAACACTTATCTGTTTGCGTTTGCTGATGGCATGTATACCAAAATCAACAAAGTTCAGCTCCGCAATGATCCTGAAACCGGCAAACTGATCTATCACTCGACGTCTTGGTATAAGGAAGGAAACCATCTCAAGACGTTAGATAAACAGGATATCTCTGTTCAGGGTGGTTTTAAGGATGTCAAGATTGACGGTGCTTACACCCTGTCAAACTTGACGGTTGAACACCAGCAATCTGTTACCGTTCACGCTGTTGAGGAAAAACTGGCTGAAGACCAATGGATGAATCATGGCGATGGCGTGCTGGTTGATGTGGCAGATGTCACATTATCAAATGCCAAAATGGGTGGCTATGCGATTGACAGTAAAGGAAGCACCGCTGATGTACAAGTGGTGAAATCCAACCATAAATCGAACACTTATATCTATGCCAAGCGAATCGATAAATACACCAAAATCGTGGTTATTGAACTGAGGAACGATCCAAAAACAGGCATGCTGCAATATAACGCACAGGCTTGGTTCAGTTTGGAAGATCGCATGGCGAAACTGGCGAACGAAGATATTTCTTCTGCTAATGGTTATCAGGCCGTGCCAGCGGGTATCTATACTCTGAGTGATCTTCATTACAGTACCAAGGCAGTACGTACAGCTTCAGGGCGCGTATCTGGCATGCACGAATACCGTGATCTGGCGTTATTCAAATCGGCGACCGGCAGCGGTGAAAGCTCCGGTGATGTCCGGTATACAGGCGCGGGTGGCGGCAACGTTATCCAATCGAACGTAACCCGAGGCAATGTCTATTTTGATGGAGCCGGTATTGCCAATGTTATTGAACATACTTCTGAGTTTGGTAACACGGAATTTAATGGCGGCGGAGCGGCGAACGTCATCGTCAAAAAAGGCAAAGAAGGCAACCTGACCTTCAACGGTGTCGGCATTGCCAACGTACTGCTGCATCAAGGCTTGCGTGGCGACATGGACGTGAATGCGGGTGGTGCGGCTAATATACTGGTTCGCGTCGGTGATGGCCGCTATCTTGCCCATCTTTTGGCGGTCGGCAATATCTCCATTCACAAGGGCAACGGCAACAGCCGTATCTCAATGAGCGGTGGTTTCAATACCCACACACAAATCGGTCATGGCGACGCATTCTGGTCTGGTGTCGGTGGCTTCAATGTCTTGACTCAAATGGGGAAAGGGCATGTTTCCTCAATTCTGCTGGGCGGCGCCAACGTTCTGAGCAAAGTTGGCGAAGGCGATCTTGAATCCGGCATGTTAGGCGGCGCCAACATCATTACCCATATCAGCAATGATCGTGAGACGTCCAACACGAAAGCCATCGCACTGGGTGGTGCCAATATCCTGACTAAAAAGGGCAAAGGAGACGTATTGTCGGTCATGGGCGGGGGTGCCAACGTTCTGACCCATGTTGGGGATGGCAAAACCACCGGTATCCTGCTGGGCGGCGCGAACATTCTGACTAAAGTCGGCAACGGCGATACCACGGGCATCATGTTGGGTCTTGGTAACATTCTGACTCATGTCGGTAATGGACAGACGCTGGGCGTGATGGCGGCGGCGGGTAACATTTTCACCAAAGTGGGAGAGGGTACAACCATCGCGGCTATGGTGGGTGCAGGTAACATTTTCACTCACGTTGGTCAGGGAAATGCCTGGGCGCTGATGGGGGGTATTGGGAATATCTTCACCAAAGTTGGCGATGGTGACGCACTGGCATTAATGTTGGCTGCCGGCAATGTGTTCACGCACGTGGGTGATGGTATGAGCGTGGCTTTGATGGTTGCCAAAGGCAACATTGCGACTAAAGTCGGCCATGGTGAAATGCTTTCTGCCATGATTGGCGAGGGCAATATCCTTACTCAGATTGGTAACGGTGACACCTTTGCCGCCATGCTGGGTAAGGCGAACATTCTGACTAAAGTCGGCAATGGTCTGACAGCCGCGTTGATGGTGAGTGAAGCCAACATTTATACCCATGTGGGTGATGGAACCAGCATCGGCCTGTTTGTGGGTTCTGTCAACGTGATGACCAAAGTGGGCAATGGAACCACCCTTGCGGCTATGTTTGGCAAAGCCAATATCATGACGCATGTCGGCGACGGTTTGACTGGTGTCCTTGCATTGGGCAAAGCCAACATCATGACAAAAGTCGGCAACGATTTCATGGGGGTTGTTGCGGCTTCTGAGGCTAACGTGGTGACCCATGTTGGTGGTGGCACCACAGCAGCCCTGCTGCTTGGCAAAGGCAACGTGCTGACCAAAGTGGGCGACGGAACCACCGTGGGCTTACTGGTTTCCAAAATCGGCAACGTCATGACTCATCTTGGTGATGGAACCACCATCGGGTTCGCCAAGGGTGAAGCCAACATCATTACCAAGTCGGGTGATGGGTTGGGCATCAATGCCGCTTGGGGCAAGGCCAACATCATGACCCATATTGGTGAGGGTGATCGCTATAACTTTGCCAAAGGTGAAGCGAATATCATCACTAAAGTGGGTGACGGACAGGAAATTACCGTAGTCCAGGGGCAAGCCAACATTGTGACTCATGTAGGCAATGGCGATGATTACACGGGTGCCTGGGGTAAGGCTAACGTGATCACCAAAGTGGGTGACGGACGTAATGTCGTACTTGCCAAAGGCGATGCCAATATCGTGACCCAGATCGGTAATGGGGATAGTTTCAACGCACTGTGGAGTCAGGGCAATGTTGTCACCAAAGTCGGTGATGGCATGCAGGTCACGGCAGCCAAAGGTAAAGGCAACATCACGACGACCGTAGGCAATGGCCTGAGTGTTACCACCGTCCACGGTGATCTGAATGTCAATACCAAAGTGGGTGATGGCGTTTCCGTCAATGTGGCCTGGGGCAAACTCAACGTCAATACCCGAGTGGGTGATGGCCTGAATGTTTCCGTCATGAAAGGTCAGGCAAATGCCAATATCCGTGTGGGTGACGGCTTAAACATTAACGCCTCTTATGCCCGCAATAACGTGGCGATTCAGGTGGGCAATGGCGATTTCTATAGCCTTGCCGTTGCAGAAAGCAATACCGAGAGTAATAAGCTGAGTGCCTTGTTTGGCAACGTGAAGCAGACACTGCTTGGTGTGGCAGGCAGTCAGGGTATCAGCCATCTGGTTAATGGAGACGAAGCCAACACATCGGGAACTCATAAGGGACGCGGTGCAATTGATCTGCCCGAAGTTTCTGCGCTGAATGGCTTCCAGTTGACTGAAGTGAAGCAGGTCACATCTGATTTGCAGCAAAGCCTGAAAGGTTCGGTGACAGGCGTTGATACTCCAGACATTGGCAGTATCCAGAATACCTTGGGCAATGAAAAACGGTTGAAGTCTAATCAATCGCGCAATCTCATTGTCAATGGAGACTTTGAGCAGGGCGCAGACGGCTGGCAGGCCACCAATGGTATTGAAGCCTCTTATGCTGCACAGGCCTATGGCCTTAGTAATGAGGGTCATGGCGAACGCGTCAGTGAACTCGATGCTGATACCCATGCTGATAAGGATTCTAATACCAGTATTTATCAGGATATTAGTGATCTCACTGCGAATGAATCCATCACGCTGAGTTTTGATTTTGCAAAACGCGCCGGTATTTCTGCGGACAACGGTATGGAAGTGTTGTGGAACGGAAAAACCGTGTTCTCGATTTCCGCAGGTAACGCGGAATGGCAAAACAAAACATTGTCATTAACCGCACAGACGGGCAGCAACCGGCTGGAGTTTAAAGGCACAGGCACAAATGATGGTCTGGGCTACATTCTGGATAATGTCGTTGCCAAATCTGAGCAGCCAGACAGTGCTATTGCTGACCATGTGCAGCAGGACGCCGCCGCACAGAATGCGTTACAGGATAAAGAAAAAGCCGAAGCGGATCGCCAGCGTCTGGAACAGGAAAGGGATACACAACTGGCCGCAGTTTCTGGCTCTCAGGCACAATTGGAAGCCACGGATCTGGAGGCGCTGAATAGGAATGGACAAGACCAGCGCGATGCAATAAATCATGAAGCCCAAGCTATTACCAAAGAATTGACGGAACAAGCTAAAGGGTTGTCAGCGCTCGATAGCCACAGTAAACATCATGGAAAATCCGGTGAACAGTGGCGAGCCCAATTTGCGGAGGGTTTGTTAGGACAGGTTCAGACACAACTGAATAGTGCAGACGAAACAGCACAGCAGCAGTTGGATCGCTCACAGCACGCGGCTTCAGAACGTTTCGGTGATCTCAGAGACGCAGTGGCCAAATCAGAAGCCGGAGTCAGCAAAGGCGAGCAAAACCAGCAGCAGTCTCAAAAAGAGATTGAACAGACCCGCACCAATGCCGAATTCAGGAAGCAGCAAGCCTTAAGCCAAAAGACACAGGCTGAACACGCTGAAAGTAACGCTAAAGCCGCAGTGCAGAAAGCCGGACAGCGTGGTCAACATGAAGTTTCTGAGGCAGACAGCCAGACAGCACGGGTGCAATCGGATGCCAAAGCCGCAAAACAGAGTGACAACTACAAACCGAACCGCACGGGTGCAGCAGGCAGTGGTCTGTCAGGCTCCGCCTATGAGTCCAATGCCGCTGAAAACCAGCCTGAGCGGGTAAAAACGGATAATCCTATCGGTTTTGCACCGAAAAATGAGACAAATACCGGGTTCAGTAAGGAATTACAATATCTGGATGAAGACCTCGACGAGTTGGCTGAGGCAAAAGAAGCATTGAATCGCTTACAGATCAATGCAACAAAACGCGGTAAAAATACCGGGGCTACCCTGATATCGGCTTATACAGAAACGTCTGTCGGTCAGCCGGTCAGCAAGACCGCAGATGTGTCTACCGAATGGGTCAGAAACACGCCGAAAATTTCCGGTCTGGATCTCAGTGGCCTGCAAGCACTGGGTGAAACCCATGTTCAGCAGGGATCTGCCGATGCACCAGAAATGTCTGCTACTGCCATCAGAGCGCAAAAAGTTGCAGATGTTTACCGTTGGCTGGACAGTGACAACAACATTGCTACAGATACTTATATTCCGGTGCCCGGGTTTGAGCGTGGGGATGCTGATATTCCCGAGAACATCAGACAGAAACTGGTGACCTTTATTGAAGGATACCTTGAGGGAACTGACAATAGTGTGCCGAAAGATCAAGTCGCCCCGTTGGCGAAACTGTTCGTTGATGCCACGATTGATTGTAACTGGGATAAGCGTGTCGAATTTGTCTCAAAACTGGAACAATATGGCTATAGTTTTGAGCCTGTCCATGGCGATAAAAGCATCGTGTCGTTCTGGTCTGGCAAAAACTTCAAGCAATACCGCAGTGTTCTTGATGCCGTGCAGACCGACGGCAAGAAAGTGGTTTACGATATTGATGTGAAAGGCAACTCTTTTGCCATCGAACTGAACAAAACCCTGATGCGTTGGGGCAACGTATATCTCGATTCTGACAATGCCGAACATAACGCATTACAAACGGCCATTAATACTTCGGCACGGAGCAACACCGGGTTCTGGAGCTCCCTCTATGCCACCGGATCACGCGATGATGTGTATGTGATCGCAGAAGGTGGCCTGCGTCTTGGCAACTACTTCTGGAATGTTGAACTGCCGGTATTGCGCCAATTGCAGCGTGAAGGGCTGGTGGGAGAAATCCGTCTGCTGGATAAACCTGCCCGTGAATATCAGGGTGCGGCACCGGAATCTATTGGTCGCAGGCTGACGGAAGCCGGCGTCTCTGTGAAAGCACGTTTTGATTCTCTCAGCATTGGCGAACAGGAAAGATTGCTTACGCTGAATCCGACTGGGTATAAGCCGGATACACTGATTGATCTCGACATAAAACTGAGCGCCATCGACAACATGTTGAATCAGGCATTGCCATTCTACGGACTGCGGACAGAGCGCAACCTGCTGGTACGTGAAGCTGATGATGAAGGCTTTGAAGTGCGCCGGTGGCCGGGTCATGATGGTGATGACTTCAAGACGATCATTGTGGAAGATGCGGGAGATCCGGCTCAGATCAGGGCCATTGAGCGTTTCATCCTCGCCAACTACGACGATTACGGAAAACTGCCGGATGCTTTGTATTTGGTGGCAGACCAGATTGTTTCCCACGAGCAGGGGCGTACCCGTATCGTGGCTAAAAAAGCGGATGGCAGTTGGAACTACAAACCGAAGACTGACTTGATGTCTGCCAGTGAGTTTAAGGATGCGGCTTACGTTAAAGGTAAAATCCTCGGTGACAGTTACCGCAACGTACTGGAAGCGTTCGGCAGTTACGAAAAAGCCCTGCAAAACGGCGCAGACTATGATCTGGATGTCGTGGAGAAACTCATCAGCCTGCATCAGCAAGTTGAAGGTTATCTATTGGGGCATCCTGATTCAAAACGCTTACCCGCCATGACAAACCTGTTGTCACAAATCAATGTGCGCATGGAAGAATCGCGGGTACTGGCGGAACCTACATTGACAAGTGTGGGTAAGGGCAATTTCAGTGAGTTGTATAACAAACTCGGCAATGCCAACCTCAAAGATTCAAAACATCTTTATATTGATGAGCAGGGTGATTTTGTTACCCGTGGTAAATCTAATATTCAGATAGCGATGAAAGCGGAAGGAGCGGAAAAAGCGGTCGAGCAGATCAAAGCCGCCGTGACCAGAGAATATGGTCAGGAAGTAGCAGAAACCGTCTTTTCAAACCTGAAATCCCGTGATTTGTCAAAAGATGGCAAAGGCATTGATGTGTCTGGCTTGAGAAAGGTGCATCAGGCAATTGAACAGCAACTGTCTCCGGTCAGTGCCACTCTGTTTGTCTGGAAACCGAGCGATCACAGCCAACTGGGACATGCCGCCCTGCAAATTGGGCAAGGGCGTTTTCAGGTTAGCGCAGAAGATGCCGAAGGCTTCAATGAGAAAAACTATGTGAGCTGGTGGCCGAAAGGCGGTAAATCGACCAGCCCTGGACACATTTTTAATGTTTCCACTGAGGAAAACCCAGACGTGAGTCTACGTTGGCGTGATCTCAGCCAGCCGGCTTCTCAGAATGAGACGCTGGCATTTGATGTCGGCTCTGAAGAAGGGGATAACTTTGGCTTGAAGGATGGGACATACAAGCTGGAGAAATTTATTGAAAAACTACAGGCTGCCAAAGGCGTTGATGCAAAATTCGAGGATATCAGCGAGGGCTTTGCCATGGCTGCGCTGGCTAACCCTAACCTGCTTAAATCAGCCGGTATACCTGAGCATATTTCCCGACCGTTTATCGAACAATGGGAAAATGGCAACATTGACATGCAGGACATTGGCCGAGATTTTGCCGAAGCACTGCGGACAGCCGCGAAACAGAAAGTCACGCCTGAGCTGACTGAAAAACGCATCACTAATATCATTCGTCAGTTTGCCGAACGTGAGTTGAGCGACATTCAGGATTTCAAGGCCAGCGAAGCCGATCAGGGACGTGTATTCCGCATCAATCTGGCAGGTTTGGATACTGCGGCAATGCAGACAGAATGGAACAAAATCAGCCAGAACCCTGATGCCCGCTATCAAATATTGAACGGTAACTGTTCAAGTATTGTAGCCAAAGTGCTCAAGGCAGGTGGAGCCGATAAAGTGATCGGTCATACATGGCGGCCAAATTTTGGTATCTGGACCCCAACCGAATTATTCAATTATGCACAGAAACTGCAAGAAGCGCAGATTGAGATAATAGCCAATAAGCCGAAACGCATTGTGGGTGAAGATCTGGAAGCGCTCGGCCAGCCGGATAAAAAAGACAACGTGCTGGAAAAAGTTGCCATTGACAACGACGGCAAACCACCGCGTGACAGAGAGCCCTTCAATCCGGTAACCCGCTTCCTAAACAATGAGCTTTACGGCGCTAAGGAAGAACGCCGCAATGTGTATGATTACACTCAAACGGCGCTGGACACGGCTGTGACCAACGGCACGGCGGATAAAGTCACGTTACGGGGCGACGCAGGGCGTCTGACCGGTTATTACCATCAGGGCGAACAGAAAACTGATGCGTCAGCCGAACCGAATACAGCGAAAAAAGTAGTCCTGTTCATTCATGGTTCTGGCTCCTCTGCGGAAGAACAAGCCAGTGTCATCAAGAATCAATACCAGAAGCAGGGTATCGATATGCTCGCAGTGAACCTGCGGGGTTATGGTTCCAGTGATGGCCGTCCGAGCGAAAAAGGGCTGTATCATGATGCCCGCACGATGTTCCGTTATTTGGTCAATGATCGCGGCGTCAGGCCGGAAAATATCATTATTCATGGCTATTCTATGGGCGGGCCAATTGCGGCTGATCTTGCCCGTTATGCCGAACGGAACGGACACACCGTTTCTGGCCTGCTGCTCGATAGACCAATGCCAAGTATGACCAAAGCGATTACTGCTCACGAAGTGCCAAACCCAGCAGGAATGACGGGCGTACTGGCAAAAGCGGTCAATGGTCAGTTCTCAGTAGAGAAAAACCTGCAGGGGAGCTCGAAGCAAACCCCAATCATGTTGTTGACCGATAATGAAGGCTTGGGTGAAGCGGGAGAAAAACTGCGCGCTAAACTGGTTATTGATGGCTATCAGGTATCGGGTGAACATACCTTCTATAGTCATGAGGCCAGCAGCCGGTTGATGAACCAATATGCTGAACAGATTGTGACAGGTTTGTTTGATGTGAAGCGTCAGCCGGATGAATCAACGGCACTTAAAGGTCTCAGGAGTGATCTGAAGCGCTATGGTGAAGCGCTGGAACCTCAGAAAAGTGCACCGGGTAAAACGAAAGATATCCGTGCGACGCAAGACTTTCTTACCGGTTATCAGCAAGGGCATGCAGAGCAGACCGTTGATGGTTTCCGTTCAGACATGAATATCAAACAACTGGTGGATCTGCTGGTTAAAGGTAACTGGACAGCAGAACAGAAAGGCTCACTGGCCTGGGAAATTGAGAGCAGAGCCTTGAAGGTGACCTTCCAGCCTCAGGCGGAGAAGCACAATCGGCTATTCAATGACGTTGTTTCGTCCGGGGTGGCTGATACCAAAGCGAGCAAGCATCTTGCACCACAATTGTTGTTATTGAACCTGTCGAATGACGGCTTTGGCGGACGTTGTGACCCATTGTCGAAACTGGTGCTGGTTGCGAAACAACTGGAAAACAATGGTCAGGATGGCGTTGCCCGTAAACTGCTGGAAAAAATGTATTCTGCGGCTGCGGTACTTAGCAATCCAACACTGTATTCAGACACTGAACGCGGCAATGCCAACAAACTATTGGGTTCTCTGGCTGCCCTTCATGCCCGGAACCCGATGCATGACACTTCCATAAAGGTGTGGCAGGAGAAGCTGGAAGATAAGCAGGCCTTGACCGTCAATGGCGTGATTGGGAAAGTGACTGCCGCAAATGCCGATGGCAAACCTGTTTTGCTTGAGCTGGATGCACCAGGCCATGCGATGGCTGCATGGGCGAAAGGCAGTGGTGATAATCGCGTTTATGGTTTCTACGATCCGAACGCGGGTATTGTCGAATTTTCATCTGCGGAGAAATTCGGCGATTACCTTACTCGTTTCTTCGGCAAATCTGGCCTGAACATGGAGCAAAGCTACAAACTGCCAAAAAATGCCGCGGGTGAAATTATCTTCAAACGTGTGGTGGTGATGGATGGCAGCGTACTGGCGACTTACAACCCGACAAGGGCTGACAAGACCACCATGCAGGGTATCCTTGATCTGAATATTTTTGATGAGACGCCAATAAAAACCCATTCAGATGTGGAAATTACCCATGAGGTGAAAGTCCCCCTCAAGGACAATCTACCGGAAGGCGTTGACCGTGTGGTTAACAACGAGAATGTCGAACATTGGGAGCCGGCTTTTGTCAAACCACAGGCAGAAGGGGGTGACAGTCGCTTTAACAGTCAGGTCATCATCCAGACGGAAAATGATCCTGTCGCAGCTAAGGCTGCCGCACGTCTGGCCGGTAAACATCCTGATTCAAGCGTGATTGTGCAACTTGATGCCAATGGCCGATATCGAGTGGTGTATGGTGATCCTGCGACGTTGTCCGGCAAACTGCGCTGGCAGATCGTCGGACATGGGCGTGATGAATCAGTACAGCACCACACTCGTATGAGTGGCTACAGTGCTGATGAACTCGCGTTGAAACTAAAACAGTTCCGTACCGACTTCAAGCAGGCCGGTTCGCCTGATCATATCAGTCTTGTCGGTTGTTCTTTGATCAGCGATGATAAACGCGATGGCTTTGCCCGTCACTTTATCTCAGAGCTTGATAAGCAGGGCATCCGAACCACGGTATCTGCCCGCAGCAGCGAGGTTGCGGTAGACAGCATTGGTCGTAAATTTACACGTAATGCCGAAGAACAGTGGGTTCATAAGCTCATGGACAACAAGATTGTTCTGGGCTGGAATGACAAGGGAGAGCTGGAAACCCACGCTGAACGGATCCGCCGTGGCATCTCTGAAAACGACATTAATTTGTCCCGTATCGGTCACATCGATACTGATGCGAAAGCGAAAGGCGCGATTGCAGAAAATGCAGAAACATTCCACGCCCCGGAACAGCACAAGAAGGTGAATGATGATGCATCAGCCACGTCATCGGCGAAGTCATCCAACAATAAACTGAGCTATTCCGGCAATATTCAGGTACAGGCGGGTGATGGCGAATTTACCGTCATCAACTGGGGAACGACCAACGTCGGTATCAAAGTCGGTACAGGTGGCTTCAAGTCACTGGCTTTTGGTGATAACAACGTCATGGTTCACCTGGGTAACGGTGATAGCAAACACAGCGTCAATATTGCCGGTTATCAGGCACTGGAAGGCGCGCAACTCTTTATGGGTAACCGAAATGTCAGCTTCAATATGGGACGCAGCAACGATCTGATCGTGATGATGGATAAATCCATTCCAACTCCCCCGTTGGTCAATCCATTTGATGGGGCTTCCCGTATATCTGGTGTCTTGCAGAACATTGCCGGCTCCTTTGAGTCACCAGATTGGCTGACCGCCCAAGATCAGCAGTGGACACTGGAGAGTGCGAAAAAATACGTCAGCGATCTGTCAGGTCTCGATCTGACCAGCAGTGTTGATTACAACACTCTGACCGATCTCGATACGGAGAATGAAAAAAGCAGTCGTGGCCTGAAAAGTGATATCGAAACCACACTGAACAAGAAATACAATCAGTGGTTGGGCAGGAACGGTAATGCTCGTGAAATGGGTAACGTCAGTCGGGCGGATAAATTCCGTCAGGAGAATGAAACGCTGGCCTTTAACTTCGCCGTTGGCGGGCAGGGTGCTGATATTCAGGTAACAACAGGTAACTGGAACTTTATGTTTGGTGACAATATCCAATCGATCCTGGATACCAACTTGGGTTCACTGTTTGGCCTGATGACACAGGAATACACTTCCACGGGTATGGCTAAAACCACGTTTACTTTCAGTCCGAAGGACTTACCACGCCAGCTTAAAAACAAGCTGCTCGGCAATCTGGCGGGTGTCAGTGCAGATACGACACTGGCAGATATCTTTGGTGTTGACTACACCGCGGATGGTCATATTGTTTCCCGTTCTGGTCAATCGGTTGATGGTGTTGCGATTCTGCGTGAAATGCTGGAAGTGATCGGTGAATTCAGTGGTAATCAACTACAGGCATTTACTGATCCGGCAAAACTGCTCGACAGCTTGGAAGCCGGGCTGAATACAGGGGCAGATGGTGTTAAATCTTTTGCGGAAAGCCACGGCCTGCAAGCAAAAGCGCCTGAGGAAAACAAAGAAGGGCATGTGTCAATCAGTACAGAGGGTAAACCTGTTCAGGAAGTCGCAGAATTACCATCAGATCGTGCCCTTGGCTTTAACCTGCCAAGCCTGTTCACAACCTTGTTCAAGCAGAATAAACAGGTTGAGATGGCATCACTGGTCGCTGATCTGAAACAGAATCTGACCGCTGATTTGCTGAACATACAGGACAAAACGTTTGACTTTCTGCGTAACAGCGGCCATCTGCAAGGTGACGGTGATATGCATGTCTCTCTCGGTAACTATAACTTTAACTGGGGCGGAGATGGCAAAGACCTTGGCGCTTATCTGGGGGATAACAACAACTTCTGGGGCGGTCGTGGTGATGACGTTTATTACTCCGTAGGAACCTCCAATATCTTCACCGGTGGTGAAGGTAATGATATGGGTGTTCTGATGGGGCGTGAGAACATGATGTTTGGTGGTGCGGGCAATGACGTTGCTGTACTGGCCGGACGCATTAACTACGCCTACATGGGCGACGGTGATGATCAGGTCTTTGTCTTCGGTGAAGGTGGTGTGATTGAGGGCGGCAAAGGGCGCGACTATATCGTGGCTTCCGGTAATTTCAATAGCATCCATGCAGGAGAAGGACAGGATTATGTTGTTGCCATTGGTAACAACAATCAGGTGAGTTTGGGGGAAGGCGACGACTTTGCCACCGTATTCGGCAACTATAACAACATTGATGGCAACGCCGGCAATAACGCGATCAAACTGATGGGTTATCACGCGGTGATCAATGGCGGTACGGGTGACGATCACCTGATTGCCAATGTAGCCTCCAAGTTCAGCCAATTGAACGGCGGCGATGGCGATGACCTGCTGGTACTGGGCGGATACCAAAACAACTTCAAGGGTGGCACGGGCGTTAATAGCTTTGTGGTCAGCGGGGATGTGATTGACAACGTGGTTGAAGATATCAAACGCGGCGACAAGATCATTTTCAACAACCTCAACTGGCAAAAGCTGTGGTTCCAGCGCAGCGGTTACGATTTGGTTCTGCTGACTGGCCGTGATGTGACAGACACCTCAGCACAAGGGAAGTTTGAGGCGATAGGTTCTGTGACCTTCAACGATTACTTCAATGGCAACCGTGCGGATATTGTCACCCAAATGGGAGACAAAGATACACAGGGTGAACGTGAATATACGGCGCTCTCTGCCAATTCGGTGGATTCGTTGGTTCAGGCGATGAGCGGGTTTGCACCAAATATGGGCGACACCGGCTTTATTGATACACTTGATAGCCAGACGAAATCGACTATTGTGACCGCTTGGGCGGACACCACAAGCGGAAAATCCAAACTGGCCTGATAGCCGGAAAGGGTTTTTAAGCAGTAATCTTCAGTAAATATAATGGCTCACGAAAGTGAGCCATTTTTTTGCGATGTCAGTAATACTGATATCACCTACAAATGAGACTAATATCACATTAATATAGTAGAGTTAAATATATCTATTTTTTAGATAAATCTGTTTTATTTATAAATCCCAATAACAAATTTACAGTTTATTCTTTCACTCGATGCTTTATTACCTATCAATTATTATTTTTTTTACTAAATAAAGAATAATTCCAATATCAAATTACGTTAAATTATATTATATTTCATTTTTTATTTCACCATAAGATAATTTAATATTATTGCTTTATTTAACAGGCGACGTGTCACGGTATGAGGTGAAAACCCTACAGTAATTATATGAAAAGAATAGTGTGTAAAAGGAATGTGTGATGGATCAATTTGAACGCTATTTCCAACGGGAACTGGCCTACCTGCGGGAACTTGAAAAGTGTGTACGTGAGGAAAAACCCCATCTCAATGAAGTCCTCGGTGGCCGCGATCCCGGTGTGGAAAAACTGAATGAAGGATTTGCTGCTTTAGCGGCACCGATCAGCCAGAAAATCGACGATGCTTTCCCGGAACTGACCCAGCCGCTGCTGCAACGGCTCAAAGTGCAGCCCGTCAGGGGTATTCCTGCCACGGCTATCATGCAACTTGACGGTGGTGAGGGCGCTGATGTTGCGTTTTCACTGCCCGCAGGCACGAAAATTCAGACCGTCAGCGAGCAAAGTTTTATCACACCCCGTCAGTGTGACGTCCTGCCATTGACCCTGCTGTCACGGGAAATCACCCATCAGACTGATGAAACCCTGATTATCCTGACCTTTCAATACACAGGTAAAGATGGCTATTGGGATACCCAACCCATAGAGCTGTTCCTAAGCCACGATGAATCGGTGGCGGATGCTCTGCTATTGGGATTATGCCGTTTTTGTGGCGACGGCGAACTGTACCACAACGGACAAACCTATGTGATGGATACCCTACGGTTTATTCCCCACGCTGGCGAGTCGCGGCTGGTGTTGTCACCCCCGGCAGCGGCCGGTAACTGGGCACCGCAGATGTTGACGGAATCCCTCTACCTGCCTCACATCCATCATTTTCTGACGCTGGATATGCCGTATCCGGTGAAATCCCGACGGCTGCCCATGACGGAAAGCAACGTATTCAGCCTGACACTGAAATTGAACACCCTTCTGCCCTTGTCTGAGGCGCAGATAGCCGAGTCTTTCCTGCTGCATTGTGTACCGGTGGTCAATCTGCAACTGGAACGGCTGAGTCTGCCGTTTATAGCGGATAACGTCCGTTATCCGCTGCCCCTGCCCGCCCATCAGGGGCTGCTGAATATCCTCGATATCACCCTGAAGGGCGAGCCGAATGAACAGGGGCAGTCACGGGGAGAGGCCGGGCGCTTCTGTCCGGTCAGCGAACTGACGGCGATGTCCCGCCATCAGCCGGAATACGAGAATGCCTGGTTCTATGCGCTGGAGGTCACCCGCGACGCACTGGGTAGACTGCGGTACACGCTGGCTTTCTATGACAGCCATTCCCGGCCATTGGAAAACCCACCCAAACGCCAGTTTACCTGTTACTTTGTCGGATTTTCCCAGGCACCAATCCAGCTGGCCGTCGGCGAAACCTGTCGCGCCGAAAGTCTGCCTGACCGTTTTCAGATGAAAAACCTCACCCCCGTTTCAAAGAGTTACCCCCCGGTGATTGACGATCAGCGGCACTGGCAACTGTTGTCGCATTATTCCATGAGCAGCTACGTACTGGTCTCTGCTGAATCCTTTAGACAGGTACTGAAAGACTACAATTTTTATGGTGAGACGGATCGGCAAACTAGCCGTCATCTCCAGCGGATGATTGATGGTATTCAGGCCATCCAATCCACTCCGGGCGATTGGCTGGAGCGGGGACAGCCTTTCCGCTGCCTGCATGTTGAAATCACACTGGATGAAACCGCCTATGCCAGTCCGGGAGAAATGTTCCGGTTTGCCAACACCCTGTACCAGTTTCTGCCGTTTTTCCTCAGCCATGACATGAGAATGCGGATGGACGTCACCGGCCAGCCTTCCGGTGAACAATGGCGCCTGTTCCCGCTTCCCCTGCGGGGATATCGTCCCATTATGTAAGGAGTGATAACAATGGATGGATTAGTCTTTACCTGTCAGATAGGCAGGCTACCCGGAACGACGTTTCAGGTGGCGGATTTCAGCCTGCGGGAAGCGTTGTCAGAACTTTATCACCTGACACTTACGGTGGTCAGCGCTCTTGATAATATTGTACTCAGTGAACAGTTGGGAATGTCAGCCTCCCTGACTATCACCCGTGATGGCGTAGTGGAACGTACCATTAATGGTATCGTGGCAGGGGCTGAACAGGGCAATACCGACGGACGCCGCACGTGGTACAGCTTTAACGTTCGCCCTGAGATGTGGCGAATGACACTCAATCAGGATAGCCGGCTCTTTCAACGCCAGTCGGTGCCGGACATTCTCAAACAATTACTGAAAGAGCACCGTATCCGGTCAGACAGCAAATTCTATGAGGATGAAGGGCATCACCCGGTGCGGGAATATACTACCCAGAAGCGTGAATCGGCTTATGATTTCTGGTGCCGGCTGGCGGCGGAAGAGGGCATCACTTTTTGGTTTGAGGAAGATAAGCTCTTTTTCAGCAATTCCCACCTCGGCATGCTGGCGGGGATTTTTCTGACCTATAACCCTCAGCCGGAAACTGACAATACCGACGCTTCCGCATGGCAGTGGCGTTACGGTGAATTTTTGTGTCCTGATGAATTTACCCACAAGGACAACAATTTCCTGCGTCCCTCCTACCCGTTACAGCATCAGGCGATGTCGGAACCGGGATACGGTCATGCCGTGTTTGAAAGTTACGGCCGTTTCCAGTTGGATGCTGAGGGTAAACCCCTTTCCATGCTGCGGCTCAACCAGCTGAACAGCGAAAGTAAACGAGGGACGGCCACCACCAACTGCATTCAGCTCCGGCCGGGTAAAATCTTTATTCTCAGCCATCACCCGATAACGGCCATGAATGACCGCTGGCAGGTGGTCAGCGTCAGTCACCACGGTGCCCAGCCACAGGCGGCTGGCATTGCTGGCGAAGGTACTACGCTAACCAATGAAGTGACCTTTATTCCGGGCAGGGATAACTGGCGGCCCCCTTATCGCTACAAACCGCAGGCCGACGGCGATGAAGTCGCCACTGTGGTGGGGCCGGAAGGTGAGGAGATTTTTGTTAACGAACACGGTGCCATCAAAGTGCATTTCCACTGGAACCGATATGACGCGCCGGGGGATGGTTCCTCCTGCTGGGTACGGGTCGCTCAGGGCTGGAACGGGCACGGTTTCGGCTTTATGGCCATTCCGCGCATCGGTCAGGAAGTGCTGGTTTCCTACCTCAACGGTGATATCGACCGCCCCATCGTGACGGGCTGTACCTACAACGGTCGCAACCGCCCACCGCTGAACTTACCGGCCGAGAAAACCCGCACTACCTTCAGAACCCAGACCCACAAAGGACAGGGCTTCAATGAATTGCGCTTTGAGGATGCCAAGGACAGCGAGGAAGTGTATATCCACGCCCAGAAAGACTTCACCGGCCAGATTGAACACGATGTTTGCTGGCACATCAAACACGACCAGAAACAGAGCATTGATCATAACCACTACATGGATATTCAGGGGGATGAGCACTCACAGGTGATGGGCAGCCGCAAATACAGCACGGAAGGGGATATTTCTCAGCGAATTACGGGCTCGCAGCATATTCAGGCCGGAGACGCACTGGTCAGCGAAAGCGGTCAGGAAACTCACCACAAGAGCGGCGGCAAAATCGTGCTGGAAGCGGCCACCGAAATCACTCTGAAAGTCGGCGGTAGCTTTCTCAAAGTCACACAGGCCGGGATTCAGTCCTCCGCGATTAATGTCGGTCAGGGATCAGGCGGCAGCGGGCGGGGCGTTTCGCTGCAATTGCCGGAAGGCATCCCGCCGCTGCAGGCGGTCAAATTTTCGGTCAAAAAATACTGTGCACTTCAGGCACAGGAGCAGGCCAGTTGGGTAATTAAGCCACAGGGCGGTCAATCATGACAGTCTGTTGGATAACATGGCTCCATGCGCAGGAAAAAGCGCCGATCTTCTTTATCGTCAATCAACTTGCCATCCCCAATCCCGTTGACACCTTTTACGCCAACGGCTGGGTGGAACAGGCTTTTCCGCTCTACAACGGCACTCCGCTGGCCCACCTGATGGAGCAGGGGCCGTGGCTGATCCAGCCGACAGCGGACAGTCTGGTGCCCCTTGGCCGTCTGCTCGACCGCCATGCCCTCAGTGATTCCAGTTGGGGCTGGGCGTATCGCAGTGACGCCACATGGCAGGCGCAGTTGCACCATTGGAAACGCCATCAGCTTGCCACTCTGCGCGGGGAGTCGGTGGTTTTTCGCCTGATGGATACACGGATTGCCCGTACCCTGATGCCGGCCATGCAGCCGACCGACTGGACTTCCTTGCTCAACCCCGTCACGGAGTTGATGCTCGATTTGCTGGTACCCACCGTTTTCAGCCGTCCGGCTGATTGCCCACCCAGTCTGGTGGAACGGCCCTTTGTATTGGAGCCACACCTGATAGCCGCCTGGGAGCAGTCCGATTTGGCACTGGAAGGCTATGCCGACACCCTGACCTATGAACTGTGGGAAGCGCAGGGCGCATTGGCCTTGCAACTGGATACACCCAACGGAGCGCTGCAACAACGGCTTACACAGTGGCTGACACAGCGCAGTCGGCAGGGTTCACGTCTTCAGGCGCTGACCCTGCGTGATTTTCTGGCAGACAGCGGCCTTGATACCCTGCGGGCTTAAGCAAAAAGGAGGTAAGTTGATGAATAATACAGGAAGATTAGACTGCGCTCCCTGCGATGACATTTTCAAGCACTGGCTGGAGTTCCAGCTTCTAGACTTGCAGGGTACACCTCTGACTGGTATTCCCTACCGGCTAAGAAGCCGGGATGGGATAATTGATGCCCGGGGGGTTACCGATGGTCAGGGGCTATTGCGTGAGGAAAATTTATCGCCGTTGCCGATGACCCTGCACGTCGATGGGCAGGCACTGGCGGAGCAACTGACCGAAAAACTCCTGACAGAGAACCGGATCTCCACGCAGGGCGGCACCCATCACCGGATCCAGCCGGGCGACGTCAGTGACGCCCTGCCGGATCTGCCCGGCTGGACAAGGGAAAACCTGACTGCCTCCCAATTTTACCCCGATCCTACGTTTGGCGGATTTCAGGTCATGCCGTCTCATAACCGTCGGCACGTACTGGAAATCGCCCGTATCGTGGAGCCGGTGTTTGCCAAATCCTGCCTGCAATCCGCCGGTTGTACCGATGCCGGAACGGACACGGAGCCGCATACCCATTTTGGGGAAACATCGATATTCATGCCATTCTCTGCTTCTCAGCCCCAGGAGCAAGCGCAAAAGCCGGCTCAAGCGGGTTTTTTCCTGCTTCCTCAGATGATGACGCAAAGTACTACCAGCGCATTGGGAGTGGGAGCCGGAGCTGCTGCAAATAACCAGAAAACGGAAGGGACACCGCCGCTTCTCTCTCGCAACGAAAAGCAGGTCTTGAATGGGGCATGGGACAGGGCATTTCCGGATTATCAGCTGATGAGTACTATGCAGACGGTACTGGGGGTGATGATACGGGGCATATGGAATGGCAGTGATGGCGATTTACTGACCCGTGATAATTTGACAAAAATTGCCGACGTAAAAGGCACCGCGCCTACCCGTGTGCGCTACCGTTTTGTGGAAGATGCTCGGACAGGGCAATTAAATGCAGTGGGATACCATACCAGCAAGGAAAGTGGGCTGGATCAGGTGAAAGTTCGTAATATGTCCCATAATAAGGAACTGAACCGGTACGAATTTTGGGCAGATGAAAATGCGAATGAACCCACCCTGATATGGTACCCGGATAATCCGGGTTTTATTGCACCCAATAGTACGGGTAATCAGCAAGTTTTGGATCTTTCCAGCCGCCCAACTGTCTTGCCAATACCGGAAGATACAGGAATCCAAATAGAAAGCTATCCGATGCCAGAAGAGCGGAGTTTTCAGGATTATATTCTGGTGTTCCCGATCTCGAATATCCCGCCGATTTATGTTTATTTGAGTGCATCACTCAAAGGTAAAGAAGCCACTGACGCGGCTAAAAAATTGGGATATGATCAACGAATACCAGCACAAAAAGCACCTTTTAATTCTCATGGACAAACTGTATTTTTTAATAAAAAAACAAAAACTTATATTACTCCGGATGTGGATGGGCATAATGTTAATAATGGTTGGAAAATGATGGATAAAAAAGGTAAAAGGATAGGAACTTATGATAGCGAGCTTAATAGACTTAAGGATTAATTTATGTTTAATATTGTAACAAAAGATTCTGCCGTTAAATTTTTTGGCGAATTAACTTTACCATCATCAATAATCATTGATGATTTTAAAGAGGAGTTTCACTTACCAATCACTTATTGGAGTTTAATTGATTATAAAAAAAGTTGGTATAATGCCTTAAAGGAAGGATTGCATAAAAAAAATCATGCTGCATTAGCTGTTTCTATGTATGATCCAATTAGTGTTAATTTTATTTTTATATGGATAATATATTTTGAAGGGGAAGATGTATTTTTGCAGAATCAAACGCTATTTATAGAAGATTGTCAAAATTTTTCTCCGAGTAAACTTAATGATTTTATTGATCCTCGTTATACAGAGACTGAAAATGGAGATAGAGTATCCGAATGGAGTACAGATATAAATAGTATATTAGAATTTTATAAAGAACTAGAAAATTCAATTTAAAGTTTAAAATATCATCTATATTTATATGATGTTAATTATATGGATGATGTTTTGGTCATGACTCCAAAGCATTAATTTTATATTCTTGTGTTTGGTGGATTCGACTAATAAGTGCAATGTCTTAGAAAGGCGGTCAGTTGCTATAGCAGGGCGCAAGCATAGTTTGATTAATATTTGAACTTATAATATTAATCAAACTATGCTTGCGCCCTGAGGTTAATCTCCAGCTCTGATACCTTATTAAAATCAGTTCCTTTTGGGAAGTAATCTCTGATTAATCCATTAGTGTTCTCATTTATCGCTCTTTCCCAGGGGGAATATGGATGAGAAAAATAAATTTTTGGCTCTACATTTTTACTGATCAGTTCGTGTTCGACAAATTCGAGGCCATTATCAAAGGTCATTGTTTTAATTTTATGTTTTATCAGTGATAAATGTCTTGTGGCCGCTTTTACGACCCTTCTGCTGTTTTATCTTTAAGTTTAATTATGATAGTAAATAACGATTTTCGTTCAACTAATGTCAATAATGCACTTTTATGAGATCTTTACCCACGAGAGTATCTCCTTCCCAATCACCAATACGCTGCTTTTTATCAACAAGTTTGGGGCGCTTATCAATACTGACTCTGTTTTTAATTTTTCCTCGGCGCTCATAACTTCCATAACGTTTACGATACGGTTTTTTCGTAATCCTAAGATGTTGCCATAAATCACCCTCATTAAATTTATCCTTATAAATCAATCGATAAACTGTTTCATGATGCAAAGATATGATATTTTCCCTTTTGAGATAACCGACCGTTTGTTCAGGATTTAAATCTTGCAAAATTAACTGTTTGATCCACATTTCTATCTCTGGTTTCAATTTTACTGCTTTTGTAGAACAATGTCGGCGCGCTACGGCCTTAAGTTGAGCCTGTTCAGGCGCATATTTCTTTGCCTCCTGATTTCGTCTCAATTCCCGGCTAATCGTTGATGGGTTTCGATTGAGTGACTTTGAAATCTCCCGTGGTGAAAAACCGGCTTCTTTCAAGCTGAAAATCTGATATCTTTCTGTTTCGGTCAGTTGTTTATAGGTCATAGCGCATTTTCCTTTGGCGAGAAAGATGCCTACTATAGCAACTGACGTCTTTCTAAGAAATCGCACTTATTAGGCGAATCCAAGGGTAAATTTAAAAGGGTAAATTTAATATTCTAAAAATGGAATTAATGATAAAAATGAGCCTATTTAATATATATTTTTACTTGGTTTTTTATAGTAAGTGAAATATTATTACGATGAAAATGAATAATTCATGAGTTCATGTCGAATCTGAAAAGAGAGGAAATCAAATGTCAAAGGGATATTTTTTAACAGTCAGCGATAAAACAACTTGTGGTGGTGAAATCCTTACGGGAACCAGCAGCATTAAATTTTATGGACGGCAGGCTGCAATTGAAGGCTCCACAGTTACCTGTGGGAGATACTCAGGAAATTATGTCATTGTAGGAGGAGTGGGTTCTTTTTTAGATAAGGGGACGAAACTGGCAGGGACTTTGGATAGTCAAAGTACTTGTCCCTGTAATGCTAGTCTTATTTGTTCCATTCCTGATAGCTATCAGAAATAGAGCAATTTCTCTGGCTTATACTACCGAGGTAAATCTATTTTATCGCGTATTTTTTGATTTTTTTGGAGAAATCATAAATAAATCGCTATAGTCAGAGAAATTTCACTAGTTTCATCTGTTAAAACAATTTTTTATTGGGGAAATACTCAAGTTAAATGGACAATGTTCATTCACGATTAAAGAGTCGGACATTGCCCTAATTAACCATTGAGCAAGTCATTTTGATAAAATTAGTACACAGCAGGACTAATAATATCGGTCAGTTGCGGGTTTGATTCTTCTGCCATTATCAGTAACATAACTGTCGAAAACCTTGATGTCACTATCAGAAAAAATATAAAAGGAATCTTGTACACCTTTTTTCAGTATTGCCATGACAAAACCGCGCTCATCAGTGCGATTCCATGATCCACTTCTGCCAGGTGATACCGTAAACCGACCCGTTTGTCCATCATCGCCCCATTTATTAACAGAAACTATGATATTACTTTGTGTATTATTTATTATCTTCATTATTCCTCCTGTAGTGATTTATTCGATATAATATATTTACCGATATTATCATATTAAGGTTAGGTTTATATTTTTAAATATATCAACTACTAATTGATAATGAATTTAATTGTTTTTGTGATTCATACAATAATAATAAAAAACAATATTATGATATGAATAATATAATAATTATCATATGAAAACATTTAATATTATTGATATTTTAATTTATTGATTATATTTATTTTTATTATTGTGTTATATAAATTATTATCATTTAATAATTTTATTATGTAATAACTATTTTTCATTATACGCCATTGTTAAATTATCGTTTAATTTATGTGTAGATGAGGTTAGATAATATTTTTTCTATGAAATTAAAGTGATTATTTTATCTGTTACTGTTATTTAATTAAACTAAATAATTTTATAATGCTTTTTATTATATATTTTCTGATGTTCTATCTACTATAGTAAAATAGATAATTGTCTGATTTTCATGTTATTTTTATATAATGCGACAGGAGTGTTTATCTATGGAATTCTATCTAAATAGAGTTATTAGATTTTTTATTGCATTATTTATTTTATTATTATCATCTTTCGTTCTAAATGCTTTTGCTGGAAATGAAGCACCTTATGCGCTGTATATCAAAAAGACAAGTTTTGTTATTCCCTGACGTCAAAAGGGAATTTGATTTTATTATCAGTCCACATAGAGTGTGGACTGATATTGTAATTATTTTTTTGCTAAAAAACGATGAATTGCTCTGAGTACCGCTTCAGGTTTTTCTGCATGCACCCAATGTCCGCAACCCGCTATCACCCATGCTGTTGCCTGAGGAAATTGGCGCATGATATCTTCGCGGTAGGCTTCAGTAATGTAATCCGAATTTCCGCCCCGAATAAACAGCGCTGGTTTGGGCCATGCAGGAATCGCTTCCCAGCCGATAATTTTTTCATATTCTTTGCGCAAAACCGGTAGGTTGAATTTCCATTCTCCTTGACGGAAGGATTTCAGCAGAAATTGAATCACGCCATCCTCATGAATATCCTTCCGCATAACTTCCGTCGCGGCCTGCCGAGTCTGAGCTCCTGCTTCTTTGACTTGGTTCAGTGCAGAAAAAATGCTGTCGTGATGGCGAGTCAGGTAAGTCACTGGCGCTATATCGATAACTACGATTTGTTCAATACGCTCCGGTGCAACCGCCGTCATGGTCATAGCGATTTTACCTCCCATTGAATGCCCGATAATAATGGCTTTTGCCACATTCAGTTCATCAAGGAGAGATAAAACATCTTGTGCCATATCGCGGTAATTCATGTTTTCCATCTGCGGAGAAATACCGTGGTTACGCACATCAATCTGAATGACCGGATAATGTTGCTGCAAATCACGCCCCAATATCCCTAAATTGCTCAAATCGCCAAAAAGCCCATGAATCAAGACAATGGGGGTTGATGACTGTGGGTTTTCCGGCGTGTGAAAATGATAATTTAATTGATTATTTGAGTTCATAGTCTGCCTGAATTTAATGTCATTGATACAACGTTTAATATCGTGATGTTTAATACCATGACAGGTCGGCAGTGACAAACTAAATGGCATCAAATGACGGTAACTGGTTGATTTATTTTAGAGGAAAAGACCCGTTTTTTTTGTTTCTTAATTTCAGAAAGAATCACTTTAAGTTATTGAAAGTTTAATTGTTTTGTTTTGCTGTATTATATCTTATAATCTCAGAATAATTTTTTCATTAAGAACAGTACTGGATAGAAATGAAAACGATAGAAGTTGATGAAGACCTTTACCGCTTTATTGCAAGCCAAACCCTGCATATCGGTGAAAGTGCATCTGATATTTTGCGGCGCATATTGAAAGTGGACGCCGGGCAGCCAGTACAAACTACACCGCCTGTCAGAGAATCTGTCTCTGTCAGCAAAGTGCCGGCTGCACGCTCCCGTGATGTTGTTCGCGTTGTTCGTGAATTATTGCTTTCTGACGAGTATGCTGAAAAGAAAAAATCCGTTGAGCGTTTCATGTCGATTCTGTCCACTCTGTACAGCTTGAACAGCGAAAGCTTTGCGAAAACAACAGAAGCCATGCATGGTCGTACCCGTACCTATTTTGCGGGAAGTGAGCAGACCCTGCTGGCCAGTGGTAAACACACCAAGCCACGTCATATCCCCGGCACACCTTTCTGGGTTATCACTAATACCAATACCGGCCGTAAACGCAGCATGGTTGAACACGTTATGCAGGATATGAAATTTCCGGCAAATGTGATTGAAAAAGTGTGTGGCACTATTTAACTGAATTCGATCAGTTAACTGATTTAAACCGCTGAATTGATTAAACTGCACTGGCGAATAAGCCAGTGTAGCCTTTCAGGAGAAATTAAAGTGGCAATTCATCCAAGAGCCGGGCAGCCTGCCCAGCAGCATGATTTAATCAATATTGCACAGCTCACATCCCAGTATTATACCCTACAGCCCCATCCCGAAAATCCGGCTCATCAGGTCAAGTTTGGTACTTCCGGTCATCGTGGCAGTTCTGGCCGCAACAGTTTTAATGAAGCGCATATTCTGGCAATTTCTCAGGCGATAGTGGAAGTCCGTGCACAGCAGGGGATTACTGGTCCATGCTATGTAGGCAAAGATACCCACGCACTTTCTGAAGCGGCCTTTATTTCTGTGCTGGAAGTCCTGATCGCGAATGGTGTGGACGTGATTGTGCAGGAAAATAATGGTTTTACGCCGACTCCTGCTATTTCCCATGCTATTTTGTGCTACAACCGTCAGGGGAAAAACCGGGCGGATGGGATTGTGATTACGCCATCCCATAATCCGCCAGAAGATGGCGGTATTAAATATAACCCTCCTAATGGTGGGCCTGCCGATACTGATTTAACTTCCATCATTGAAAAGCGTGCCAACGCATTACTGGCGAATGACCTGAACGGGGTTAAGCGTCTGCCCTATGAGCGGGTACTGAAAAGTGAATATCTGCATCCACAGAATCTGGTTGATCCTTATGTGACATCCTTGGGGGATGTTGTGGATATGGCGGCCATACAGCAGGCAGGGCTGAAAATCGGTATTGATCCGCTGGGTGGTTCGGGTATTGCTTATTGGCAGCGGATCGGTGAGTACTACAATCTCGATTTAACGCTGGTCAATGATAAGGTCGATCAGACATTCCGTTTCATGACGCTGGATCATGACGGTGTGATCCGTATGGATTGCTCATCACGCTGGGCGATGGCCGGTCTGCTGGAGCTGCGCGGTAAGTTTGATTTAGCTTTTGCTAATGACCCTGATTACGACCGCCACGGGATTATTACTCCAGTCGGTTTGATGAATCCCAACCATTATCTGGCAACGGCTGTGGATTATTTATTCCGCCATCGTCCACAATGGTCTGAAAAAGTTGCTGTGGGTAAAACTTTAGTTTCCAGTGCCATGATCGATCGCGTAGTCGCGGATCTGGGACGCGAGCTGCTGGAAGTGCCTGTCGGCTTTAAATGGTTCGTCGATGGGTTATATCGAGGCGAGCTGGGCTTTGGTGGTGAAGAGAGTGCTGGCGCCTCCTTCCTGCGTTTTGACGGTACGCCGTGGTCAACGGATAAAGATGGTATTATCCTCTGCCTGTTAGCGGCGGAAATGACGGCGACTACCGGAGAGAATCCGCAGCAGCGCTATGACAAACTGGCTGCACGTTTCGGTACGCCAAGTTATAGCCGTATTCAGGCTCCGGCGAGCCATCAGCAGAAAGCCCTGCTGTCCAAACTGTCACCGGAAATGGTCAAGGCGAACACACTGGCCGGCGATCCCATCACTGCACGCCTGACTACCGCTTCCGGTAATGGTGCTTCTATTGGTGGCTTAAAGGTGATGAGCGACAACGGCTGGTTTGCAGCTCGCCCTTCAGGTACAGAAGAAGCCTACAAAATTTACTGTGAAAGTTTCCTCGGCGCAGAACATCGCGAGAAGATTGAGCAGGAAGCGCTGGAAATTGTCAATCAGGTGTTTACCGCCGGTTGATTGATTATCTGAAGAGATTATAAAAGCCGTAGCAATATATGTTGCTGCGGCTTTTTGCTTCCGGTGAGTGGGGTTATCCCAAAGCAACCATTAAAGCCCCCGCAGTAAAACTCCGCCTATTTTCTCCTCCCTCCCTTTATAAACTAGGGAGGATGCTTAATCGTTTGAGACAGCATTTAATATCTCATCTCATTTTTTTAACCCTAAAATAGTCGATGTTCTCTTTCTATTAAAAGGTCTGGCTATGGAATCTCAGTTTTGGAAAAAGGCTTACCTGATCCTATTAGGCAGTCTATTTTCTCTACTACTTACAAGCTGTGATAACAAAAATGATTTACCCAAAATCGCCGAGGAACCGATGGCTCATATCCCGAACAAAATACCAACTGAAGCCACTATTGCTGACGATCTTCAGGCTTCAGCACATTGGGTCGATAAACGGACGCTATTATGGCCAGAGGGAGCAGATAAGCCTCATGTCCGTTTATATTACAATCGGTATAACAAAGTAGAGGTGAATGACGAAGGAAACTTTACTGATAGTTATCTGGTGCTGACACCGACGACTCTGAGCAAAAAGACAGCCGAAAGATTCCCTCATTTAGCGGAGCTGCCCGCATTCCAATTGCCAGAAAACACGGATGTTGATCGGCTAATCACCGGTGAACTGGTGGCATTGGCGACCAATGAAGAAGGCTTGTTATTATCGGCGACTCAAGTACAAATTGCCGGTGTGTTGGACGACCGCTTTGCCGGCACTGCGGAAACACTGGAATATGGCGCACTGATAAACGACACAGAGGTGACTTTCCGCTTGTGGGCGCCGACGGCTCAAAATGTGGGTCTGGTTATTTATAATGAAAATAAACAGGCCATCGCCAATCATATAATGAATCGTGATGCGGCGAGTGGCTCTTGGTCATGGCAGGGTGATACAAATTTGATCGGGGCTTACTACCGTTATGCTTTAACCGTGTATCATCCGTATTCCCGCAAGGTGGAACGCTATGAGGTTACCGATCCCTATTCTCACAGCCTGTCTACGAATTCGGAATATAGCCAGGTCATCAATCTGGATGACGAAGCACTGAAGCCACAAAACTGGGATGATCTGAGCATGCCGCATCCGCAGAAGACACCGGCAGATATTGCACGTATGACCCTCTATGAAGCGCATATCCGGGATCTCTCTGTTGCGGACAACACAGTGCCACAAGCTTGGCGTGGTAAATATCTGGCTCTCACGGCTAACAGCAGCGATATGTTCAAACATCTAAAGGCACTGAGTCAGGCCGGAATGACCCATATAGAGCTGTTGCCTGTGTTTGATATCGCTTCTATTGATGAATTTAGTCGTAATGTGGCTGATCTTAATCAGTCCTTCAATCGGTTATGTCAAGTCAACACAACGGTGAAAAATAGCCGCTTCGCTGATTATTGCAATCGTTCCATGACCGTGAGGGAAGTATTGCAGGCGTTACAACGCGGTGATAGTGCCAGCAATCCGCAAGTACAAGAGTTAAATAAAATGCTTGCAGAAACTGATTCTTATAACTGGGGCTACGATCCGTTCCATTACTCAGTACCGGAAGGCTCTTATGCCACTCATGCAGAAGGCTCAGTACGTATTAAAGAGTTTCGTACCATGGTTCAGGCCATCAAGCAGCAACTGGGGATGAATGTGATCATGGACGTCGCGTATAACCATACCAATGCCGCCGGCCCCACACACCGAACTTCAGTACTGGATAAAGTCGTGCCCTGGTATTATCACCGTTTGGATGAAATTACGGGTAATGTTGAAAATAATACCTGTTGCTCTGATACCGCACCAGAACACCGGATGTTTGCCAAGCTCATCGAAGACTCATTAGTGACTTGGGTTAAGCACTACAAAATAGATGCATTCCGATTTGATTTAATGGGCTACCATCCTAAGGCTCAGATTGTCTCGGCACTGGCAAAAGTCCGTGCAATTAATCCATCGGTCTATTTTTTCGGAGAGGGCTGGAATTCCGGGCAGGATGATCGATTTGAGACGGCTTCACAGATTAATCTTAAAGGCTCCGGTATCGGTACTTTCTCGGATCGATTGCGAGATGCAGTACGCGGTGGTGGGCCGTTTGATTCTGCTGATAATATTCGTATTAATCAGGGAATGGGCAACGGTGCGGGAACATTACCTAACGAAATTGCCCGATTAGATGCGAATGAAGCTCGTCATTTGGCGGATCTGATTCGTCTAGGGATGGCGGGTAATCTGGCTGACTTTGCCATGATCGATAAAGATGGGAAAGTGAAAGCGGGTCGGGAAATTAACTACAAAGGTGTCGCTGCGGGTTATGCCGCTGATCCCATTGAAGTGATTAATTATGTTTCCAAGCACGATAACCAGACATTATGGGACATCATCAGCTACAAAGCGGCATACGAGGCAGATCTGGCGACAAGGCTCCGTATGCAGGCAATCTCTCTTTCCACAGTACTCCTCGGGCAAGGGCTGGCTTTCGATCAGCAAGGGTCGGAATTACTGCGCTCAAAATCGTTTACTCGTGATTCTTATAATGCAGGGGATTGGTTTAACCGTGTCAGTTATACCTACAAAGATAACAACTATGATGTAGGTATGCCGGGGAAACGGGATGACGGTGGAAATTATGCGCTGATTCATCGAGTGAAAAATCAGGTGAAAAAACCAGGCCAAAGTGAGTTATTACAGATGATGGCTTTCTATCAGGAACTGTTACGTCTGCGTCAATTTTCACCCTTGATGACCCTTGGTAAGGGGGAATCCGTCAAGCAACGTATCGATTTTCGTAATGTGGGGCCACATCAGCAACTCGGATTACTGGTCATGACTATTGATGATGGTAACACTACCGATGATGATCGTGATTTGCGGTTTGATGGTTTAGTGGTGGTGATTAATGCTGCGTCAAAATCCGTCACTGTAAGAGATCTCAATACTCATGGTTTGAAATTAAATGATATTCAAAGCAGATTAGGGAATGCATCTTTAGCTGCCGGGATCAAAATAACCGAAGATGGCATGGTGACAATGCCAGCTTGGTCAGCCGCGGTGCTGGTTTTACCACAGAAAGGTATCCGAGGTACGGGTTTACCTGTCCGTAGAAAGTAACAGGAAGCTTTATCAGGGCATCAGGGCATAAATCGATAACCTACGCCAGTCTCTGTCAGTAAATGCTTGGGACGGGCAGGGTCTTCTTCCAGTTTTTGCCGCAGATGCCCCATATATATCCGCAGGTAATGGTTATGCTCGATATAATGTGGCCCCCAGACGTGATTGAGCAAATAGCGTTGGGTCAGCACCTTGCCGCTGTTGGTCAGCAATTCGGTCAGCAGACGATATTCCGTCGGCGTAAGATGAAGCTCCTTCTGGCTTTTTAAGACCCGACGATTGATTAAGTCAACACTGATATCGGCAAAATGAATCATCGGATCGGGCTGATTGGCTTTGGTGGCGCGACGCAGGGCAACTCTGACTCTGGCAAGCAGCTCGTTGATACCAAAAGGCTTGCTCAGATAGTCGTCAGCACCGCTATCCAGCGCCGCGACTTTATCCTGCTCATTATTGCGTGCGGAAAGCACAATGATTGGAATGCTACTCCATTGGCGGATATCATGGATCAGATCAATGCCGTTACCATCGGGCAATCCCAAGTCAAGGATTAGCAAATCGGGTTTGCGGGTGGCTGCTTCAATTAAACCTCGTTTCAGTGTGTCACATTCAAATACTCGCCAGTTTTCGCCTTCCAGAGCCAATCTGACGAAACGCCTGATCTCTTTTTCATCTTCAACGATCAAGATTGTACTGTTTCTGGCTATGCTCACATTTCCTCAATGACTTCTTCAATTTTGGGCACCTCTTCTAACGGTAGAACAAAGTGGAAACTGGCTCCACCTTTTTTATTGTTAGCTGCCCATATATGGCCACCGTGAATTTCAATGATGGCACGGCAAATCGCCAGCCCTAATCCAACACCGGGAATGGCGGATTCTTTACGGACGCGTGAGAATTTGTCGAAAATGACTTGTTCTTGTCCTTGTGGAATACCGGAGCCTGCATCCCAAATTTCAATATGTACCTGTTTGTATTCAGTCGTTGCCCGTATGCCTAGTGGTGTCTGCTCATGGGTATATTTAATGGCGTTTTCCAGCAGATTGATGAAAACTCGTTCCAGTAAGCATGCGTCACAATGCAGTAATAAGTTGGCTGACAGGGAAAGTTCTACCGTGTAGCGGCTGAGGGTATATTCCAATGAGCGTAGGGCACTACCGACAATTTCTTCCAGTGAATGCCACTCAAGATTAAGCTGAATACCGCCGGATTGAATACGTGCCATGTCCAGCAGGTTATTGACCAGACGTGAGGTGCTGAGGATCTGTTGACGAATTTGGTTAACCTGTTGGGTATGAGGCGAATTTTCAGTGGATAAATCCAGCATCAGTATCTCTGTCTGCCCAAACAGAACAGTCAACGGGGTGCGTAAATCGTGGGAAAGTGCGGCCAGTAGTGAGTTTCGTAATTGCTCCCGTTCGGTTTCTAGTTTAGCGGATTCCGCACGGCGGGAAAGGTGCAAACGTTCCAGTGCGTTGGCGATAAGCCCGGTAAACGTTTGTAATAACCGTTGTTGTTCCGGTACTAATAATTGGCGCAAGTTAGGTGATTCGATAGCAAGGACAGCAAATACCTGTGAAGCCGTGGCGATAGGAAATAGCTGATAGGGTACGCCGGGTAATGTATCGGTTCCTGCCCCAGCAGGCTGTTTTTTGTCAAAACTCCATTTAGCTATTGCCTCATCGATCTGCATTTGTCCGCCGTTATTGGACTTCACCTGATATAAACGTGCGTTGTTATCCGGCAGCAACAAGCCTGTTTTTGCCTGAAAGCTGTTGGATAAAAAGTGATAGCTGATGCGGGCAACGTCTTCTTCATTCAAAGCTCTGCTGAGCTCACGCGTGATTTCATATAAGTGCCGCGTTCGCTGTTCACGGTAGCGGGCCACTCTGGCTTGATAGCGTATACCCGCAGTCAAGTTTCCTACGACCACCCCTACGATCAACATCACGGTAAAGGTAAGCAGATATTGCATGTCTGTGACAGCCAGTGACCATCGCGGCTGGACAAAAAAAATGTCGAAACTGATGACATTGATAAAGGCGGCAAAGACAGAAGGCCAGCGGCCATAAAACAGGGCAATAATAACGACGCCAAGCAGGTAGAGTGTTACCAGATTGGCTTTATCAAGGGTGAGTAAAAAGGTATGCGAGAACAGGGTGATTAAGGTGCAGAGTATAATCGCTATGAGGAAGCCGTGGATCTGGATGCGCCATTTTTCATGGAATGCCCGGTTATCCCGTTGTTCTTTATCCCAGCGTTTTTTGTCTTCCAGTGCAACAATGATGAGATCGAGATCAGGCCCCAGTTTTCCTAAACGTTCAACGAAATCAGGGCGCCATTTAAAACCAAGCCATTTATCACTAAATGAAGTCGAATGTGAGCCATGATAGCGGCCAACAAGGATTTTGCCGAGATTGTGCTCTCTTGCGTAGCGCAGAATAGCTCTTTCTTCATGAGGATCGGAAAGCGTGGCAGTTTCAGCCCCCAGCTCCTGTGCCAGCTTCAGTGCTTTCAGGATGGTACGCCGCTTGATTTCTGGCAGTCGGTGTAATTTGGGGGTTTCAACATAAACGGCATGCCATTCACAACCCAGCTTTGCCGCCAGACGAGCTGCGGTTCGGATCAACTTTTCATTGCCAGCATTACAGCCAATGCACAGCAACAGGTTATCCCGAGTGTGCCAGACTGGTTCTTTTCCCCGTGTATCACGGAAAGCACGCATCTGATCATCGACTCGGTCTGCCGTGCGGCGCAATGCCAACTCACGCAGCGCGATCAAGTTTCCTTTGCGGAAGAAATGCTCAATAGCCCGCTCGGCCTGACCGGAAATATAGACTTTGCCGTCGTTAAGCCGCTGGCGCAGATCATCCGGTGGAATATCAACCAGCACGACGTCATCGGCATGATCAAATATGTGATCGGGAATGGTTTCGCGAACGCGAATGCCGGTAATGGCACCGACCACATCGTTCAGGCTTTCCAGATGTTGCACGTTGATGGTGGTCAGGACATCGATGCCCGCTTCCAGCAACTCCTCCACGTCTTGCCAACGTTTGGGATGACGGCTGCTGTGAGGATTGCTGAAGGCCAGTTCGTCCATCAGGATAATGGCAGGATAACGGGCAATAGCTGCATCAATGTCAAATGCGGCAATCCTGCGTTCATGATAGCGAATATGCTTCAGTGGCAATTGAGGTAAACCTGTCAGCAGTGCCGCGGTTTCTTGTCGTTCATGGGTTTCGACAACGCCGGCAATAACATCCAGCCCCTGAGACAGCAGCCGCTGCGCTTCCTGTAACATGGCATAAGTTTTACCTACTCCTGCACAGGCACCGAAAAATATTTTTAGTTTGCCACGGGGTTTTTCGTTTGCTAGTGCCAGCAGGTCATCCGGATCGGGGCGCAGGGGTTCAATCTGATCCATATAATATCAGCCTTGTGGTTTCAGGTTATCTAGTGCCAGATTAAGTTCCAGTACATTTACCACGGGTTCACCCATATATTTCAGTGGCGGGTATGCAGTATAAGCTTGAATCAATTTATTAATCACATTTATGGATAAGTGGCGGGCTGTGGCGACACGTTGGGCCTGAAATTCAGCCGCATTGGGAGAAATATGGGGATCTAAACCACTGCCGGATGCGGTGATGAGATCGACAGGAATGGCACTGTTTTCTGAATGATTGAATAAACGTACCTGAGTAATCCGCTGGTATATCTGGTGAGTCAAGGCGGGATTGGTTGTTGCAAAATTACTTCCCCCAGATGACAGGGCGTTGTAAGGGTGTTCCAGCGTCATAGACGGACGTCCATGAAAATAGATGGCTTGGGTAAATGACTGACCGATTAATTCCGAACCAACCCATTTGCCATTATGTTCAATCAAGGCACCTTTGGCCTGATGGGGAAACAAGGCGTTTGCGATGCCTGTTATCAGCAACGGATAGGCGATGCCAGTGATTAGAGTCAGGAATGTTAGTAGGACGATGGAGGCGCGTAACCAGATCATTTTCATCACCTTATTTGAAAGCCAGAACAGTGAGCAACATGTCGATGAGCTTGATGCCGACAAAGGGGATGAGCAACCCACCAAGGCCGTATAGCCAAAGATTTCGGCGCAAGAGTGACAGTGCGTTCATCGCGCGGTAACTGACGCCTTTTAGCGCCAAAGGAAGCAGAACGATAATGATTATCGCGTTGAAAATAACGGCAGACAGCACCGCCGATTCCGGTGAATGAAGATGCATGATGTTCAGGGCATTAAGCTGGGGATAAGTGACCGCAAATGCGGCGGGAATGATGGCAAAATATTTAGCAATGTCATTGGCGATGCTAAATGTGGTCAAGGAGCCACGGGTCATCAGCATCTGTTTGCCGATATGCACCACTTCAATCAATTTAGTAGGATTCGAGTCCAAATCCACCATATTTCCCGCTTCTTTTGCGGCTTGTGTCCCTGAATTCATGGCAACGGCAACATCTGCCTGAGCCAGCGCAGGGGCGTCGTTTGTCCCGTCACCGGTCATAGCAACCAGACATCCTTCAGACTGATATTGCCGGATCAGGGCGAGCTTCGCTTCGGGCGTAGCTTCTGCCAGAAAATCATCAACACCGGCTTCTGCTGCAATTGCAGCGGCGGTTAGGTGATTGTCACCTGTAATCATCACCGTTTTGATTCCCATTCTGCGCATTTCACTGAAACGCTCTTTGATGCCGCCTTTCACAATATCTTTCAGAGCGACAACACCCAAAACACGCTGATTCTCCGCAACGACCAATGGTGTTGCACCTTTACTGGCGACCTGCTGCACCAATAGATCAATGGCATCGGGAAATTGATTGTGATTGGCCTCAACATAACGTCGGATGGCATCTACTGCGCCTTTGCGGATCATACGGGTGCCTATATTGACGCCGCTCATGCGCGTCATGGCTGAGAAAGGAATGAATGTCGCGTTGAGTGCGCGAAGATCGCGTTCGCGCATATTGAAGCGCTGTTTTGCCAAAATCATGATGCTGCGTCCTTCCGGTGTTTTGTCAGCGAGTGAGGAAAGTTGGGCAGCATCGGCCAGTTGTTCTTCGGTTACACCCGGTGCAGGTAAAAACTGTGATGCCTGACGATTACCGAGAGTAATGGTTCCCGTCTTATCCAGTAATAAAACATCCACATCGCCGGCAGCTTCAATCGCGCGCCCACTGGTAGCAATGACATTGGCACCCAACATGCGGCTCATACCTGCAACGCCAATGGCTGAAAGTAATCCGCCGATGGTGGTGGGGATCAGGCAGACTAACAGGGCAACCAGCACGGTGATGCTGATGGGATCGCCTGATTGATTGGTTTGAACGCTGAACAAGGAAAAGGGCAGTAGACTGATACAGGACAGCAGGAAAATAATAGTCAGTGCCGTGAGCAAAATAGTGAGAGCAATTTCGTTGGGAGTTTTGCGCCGTTTGGCACCTTCGACCATCGAAATCATTCTGTCTAAAAAGGTTTCTCCCGGATTGACCGAACATTCGATAATCAGCCAATCCGATAAAACCCGTGTCCCGCCAGTGACTGAAGCAAAATCACCGCCAGATTCGCGGATCACGGGAGCCGATTCTCCTGTAATGGCGCTTTCATCAACGGAAGCCCCTCCTTCAAGAACTTCACCATCACAGGGGATAATTTCGCCCACTTCCACCAACACAATATCGCCCTTGCGTAGATGGTCTGAAGTGACTTTTTCCTTTGCTGCATCATGGCTGGCGGAAGCCAGTCTGGTCGCCCACGTGGTTTTTTTTACGCCTTTCAGACTGGACGCTTGGGCTTGGCTGCGGCCTTCTGCCAGTGCTTCGGCAAAATTAGCGAACAGTACAGTGAACCATAACCATAAAGCAATGGAGCCGGTAAAAAGTGCATTACCGGTAAGCTGTTCTGTTAACATCCCAAGCCACAACACGGTGGTCAGGCAGCTTCCCAGATAGACGACAAACATGACGGGATTACGCCATTGGATAGCGGGATGGCATTTTTTCACTGCGTCGATAAGTGCATGGCGTATTAAAGCGGGTTCAAATAATGCTTGATGTTTGTCTTTCATGAGTTATCTCGCAATCTCGCTTATCGTGGTGCTTGCCAAAGTTGTAAATGTTCTGCGACAGGGCCAAGCGCCAGCGCAGGAATAAAGGTGAGTGCACCCATCAGCAAAACCACCAGAATCAGTAATCCAGTGAATAGAGAGCCGTGAGTCGGCAGTGTTCCACTGCTGATAGGCTGGCGTTTTTTGCTAATCATGGAGCCAGCGATGGCCAGAACTGGAAAAATCACACCAAAGCGCCCTAGAAACATGATTGCCCCTAACAGCAGGTTATAAAACACACTGTTGGCATTCAGACCAGCAAATGCACTACCGTTGTTATTGGCAGCGGATGAGAGAGCATAAAGCACTTCAGTGAAACCGTGGGCGCTGGGGTTCATGATCGCAGCGCGTCCTGCATCGATTGAAGTTGCCAGAGCGGTTCCTAACAGGACAAGGGAGGGCGTAACCAAAATTGCCAGCGCGACCATTTTCATGTCATGGACATCGATTTTCTTGCCCAAGTATTCCGGAGCGCGGCCAATCATCAAACCGGCAATAAACACAGCCAGTAGGACAAATAGCAACATGCCGTACAAGCCGGAGCCTACACCGCCAAAGATGACTTCACCAATTTGCATCAACCAGAGTGGTATCATGCCACCCAGCGCGGTGAAGGAATCGTGCATTGCATTTACAGCCCCACAGGAAGCCGCAGTTGTAACGACGCTATAAAGTGAGGAGGCAAGGATACCAAAGCGGGACTCTTTCCCTTCCATGTTCAGATTACTGCTGGCACCAGCCTGGATGAAGTGGGGATTACCCATGATTTCGGCATAGATCACAATCGTAACGGCGATGATAAAGACAATCGTCATCGCCCATAGTAAAGCATGTCCCTGCCGATTATCCCCGACCACAAGACCGAACGCGAAACACAGTGCACAGGGGATCAGGAATATGGTAAGGATTTGCACAAAGTTACTGAGGGCATTCGGGTTTTCAAAGGGGTGGGCTGAGTTTGCCCCAAAGAACCCTCCGCCATTTGTACCCAATAATTTTATTGCTTCTTGAGAGGCAACGGGCCCCATGGGGATCAGTTGTTGTTGTCCTTCAAGGGTGTGGACAAGTACATAGGGGGAGAAATTTTGGATAACGCCCTGACTGACGAAGATAAGTGCAATGATGATCGACAGCGGGAGCAATAGATAGAGTGTAATGCGTGTAATATCTATCCAGGCATTGCCCAGTGTTTTCACGCCCTGACGGGAAAATGCCCGCATTAAGGCGAAAGCCACTGCAATTCCCGTTGCGGCCGACAGGAAATTCTGAACAGTCAAACCCGCCATTTGACTTAAGTAACTGAGGGTGTTTTCACCGCTGTAGGCCTGCCAGTTGGTATTGGTAATAAAACTGATTGCGGTGTTGAGTGCCAGATCCCATTTCATACCGGCAAAATGCTGTGGATTGAGTGGCAGATGTTCTTGGCTTATCAACAGCATAAAGAGTAGCAGCAACCCCATGATGTTGAATGTGATGATAGCGAGAGCATATTGCCACCAGTTCATCTCTTTGACGTTGCCGCCGGGCTTTTGCAAGCCACAGCAACGCCACAGGCTGGTTTCTGCATTTGTCAGCCAGCGGGGTAATTCTCCTTCGACCAGATTTGCGATCAGACTGCCGAGGGGTCTGCTCAATATAAAGAGAATGACCAAGAAACTGGTAATCAGCAAAAAAGCGGAGGCTACCATTTAAAAATCCTCCGCATTCAATAACGCGTAAATCAGATAGAACAGTAATGACACTACCAGAAATACGCCGATGATTATGAATGTATTCATTGTGCTTATATCCTTATTCACTAGATGGTTACAGCATAAGAAGAGCCATGCAAAGAAGTTGTTAAAAGAGATTATGAAAGTGTAAAAAAAGTATAAAAATATAAGAGGGATTAATTAATAAGGTATCCAAGGAAAGTCTAGCAAACTCTACAAGTTAGTTTTTTGTTTTCAATGTATTTATCTTGTTTTTATTTAGGTATTAATTTGTAATTAAATTACATCAATAGAAGAAATGAGTGATATATAGGCTAAAAAAGGGTTGAATAAGTAGCAAATTTTCATTTTGTCGGGTAAAATTTTGTACGTATTACAGATATAGCCCATGAGGAGGGTCTTAATGTCTACATATCGTGAATATTCTTGGCATCAGGTTCTCTTGCGGCGTACTGGCGCTGTAACATTGGGCGTCATTGCACTTCCTGTTATGCTATTTCGTCAGGATCGTGCCCGTTTTTACAGCTATCTGCGTAAGGTATGGATAAAAACCAGCGATAAACCCGTATGGCTGGAGAGTTCGGAAATGGCCGCAGGTATTCGAAACCGCTAAGACAGCATCATTACGTAAGTAACATGACTGTATTGCTCTGGTTTGTCACTTTCCATTCTTAGTTTTTTTCCCCTGATAGAGTATTCTGACACCTTGCCTGTTTATGCTGGCGAGGTGTTTTGCTTTTATCGCTGTTTATTGCTATTGATACGATTCTTGATGTGGTGCATATAAGCAACAATCTTGGGAGCAATTAATGACAGGTAAGTATTTTATGGCGAAAGCGCTAAATGATGGGGGAAGTGTGATGAACAATGTTGAATTGGAACATGTGCTTAATACGGAACTGAATGTTCGTGAATTTCAGGATTATGCCCCCAATGGTTTACAGGTGGAAGGCCGTCCCCATGTTCAGCGGATTATTACCGGTGTGACAGCATGTCAGGCTCTGTTGGATGAGGCGGTTCGTCTTAAAGCTGATGCGGTCATCGTTCATCATGGATATTTTTGGAAAAACGAATCACCTGTTATCCGTGGCATGAAACGCCGTCGTCTACAAACACTGCTCAGCAATGATATCAACCTGTATGGTTATCATCTTCCTTTGGATGCTCATCCTACATTGGGTAACAATGTTCAGTTGGCGCGTCAGATGGGGGTAAAAATCATCGGGCAGATTGACCCCTTGCTTCCTCATGGCGCATTTGACCAACCGATTACCCCCACAGAATTGACTGAGCGGCTTGAAAAAAGATTAGAACGCAAAGTACTGCATTGTGGCGATAATGCACCGGAAGAAATTCGTACATTGGCATGGTGTACGGGAGGTGGACAGAGTTTTATTGAGCAGGCGGCTGAGTTTGGTGTCGATGCTTTCGTGACGGGGGAAGTGTCAGAGAAAACCATCCATGTTGCCCGTGAGATGGGGCTACATTTTTATGCGGCAGGGCATCACGCAACAGAGCGTTATGGTATCAAAGTACTCGGTGAATGGCTGGCAAATCATTATGGGTTGGATGTCACTTTTGTTGATATTCCTAATCCAGCTTGATTTGTTCGCAGCTTATCAATTTATCAGGCGAGGCTATCAGAACGGTAGCCCCGTTGTTTTTTCCCAATTTGTTTTCGCAGAACCTGTCTATCACCATTTTCTTGTTAAAAGCACGGTTGATACGCCACAGCAGATCAGTATGCTGCCCAATGCCTGGCTCCAGCCAGCCAGCGCCAAACCGCCGCCCAGCAAGAGATAATACAATAGCCCCAGTAAGGCGCCTGCTGTACCCAGCCGATCGGCATAGTTGTTCAGCGCCGATGCTAAAATATTGGGAATGGCAAGGCCGTAAGCGGTAACAATGCCCAGCATGGGAAAGATAAATAGCCAGCTATTTTCGAGCAGGTAAACGCCGATCCCGCTCAGAAAAACAATCATCGCGGCAAGAGAAATTAATTTTGCCGATAGCCACTGTTTTTTTAACAGATGCTTGTTCAGTAGTGAACCTAGCCCAACGCCGAAAGTGAATAGCAGGCCGGTATAACCGAACTGTGCCTGTGATAGTCCGAATTGTTGAAAGCGAAAGGGAGCTAACTGGTAATAGCTGAACAGACAAATATTGAAAAATGCGATGAGAAACGCATTTCGCCAAATCGAAATATCTTTGAACATGGTGACGGCGGTGCCAAATAGGGCAATTTTTGGCACATTTACTGGCCGGGTTTCCGGTAAGCGAATAACAGACCAGCTCATCAGGATAACAGCCAGAATGGCCAGCCCGGCAAATACCGCTTTATAACCCCCAAAATGATTTAGTATAGAGCCGCTGATCATGCCAATCGCAGGGCTGACGGCCAAGGCGATCCCCATGATGGAAAAAACACGCGACAATTCTTCGCTGCGGTAAGTATCACGCATAATAGTTTGCGTACCGACAGAACCGACAGATGCACCGAAAGCGGATAACATTCTGGTAGCCAGTAATAGCCAGAAGTGTTCGGTTAGCAGTGCCAGCAAGGAAGCTGCACCGTAGAGTAATAATCCTGCAATGATGGTAGGACGCCTGCCAATAACATCACACATGCGACCCCATACGACAATACCGATGGCAAAAGCAAAGAAATAGAATGACAGGGTTTGGGAGGCCTGTGTTGCATTGACAGAAAATCCACTGGCAATATTGGTTAGTGCAGGGCTATAAATGGTTTCCACGATCTGTGGAAACATCATTAAAGTGATAGCGAGCCAAAGTGATGGTCTGGTGTGCATGATATTTTCTTCTGATGAGCTATTTATAGCCCGAAAGATTAGCATTCTGCTGAATGTCTTTTTATGATAATAAAGGCGATTTATTTATGTAATCGGACATAAAGTTAAAGGGTATTAATATGGCCTGGCTGCGACAAAGTGATCATTTTGATCCTGATGGTTTGAAATATAGTTCGAATGTGTCCGTGATAGGTATTGCGGCAGAGATGGGGCAGTACGATTCAGGCTTTCATCAGCATGATATGGGGCAACTGTTGTTTACTCAGCAAGGTTGTATCAAGATCACGTTGGCAAATCAGCTCTCTATCCTGCCTCCGACCAGAGTTGCATGGATACCGCCAAAGACACTGCATCGGGCGGAAATGCGTGGCTCCATAGGGTATCGCTCCATTTATCTGGATATGTCAGGGATAGAATGGATTTCGAAGCAGAGTGAAATATTGGAAACCACACCATTGCTACAGGCGATTTTAGAACGTATTGCAATATCTCCTTTTGATACTGATTGGCGTCAGGGAAAGGGAGCGCATTTATTGGCGGTCTTTTTTGATGAAATGAGAGAGGCAGGTAAAGAGCCGACTTTATTACCGTTACCTTCTGATCGACGTCTGGCGCGTTTGCCGTTTGATCAATTGCCTCCGCCATTACAAATGCTTGCCACTCATATTGGCGCCAGTGAGAAAACTATCACCCGAATATTTCTGCGTGAAACGGGCATGAATTATCAACAGTGGCGGCAGCAATGGCGGCTGATAAAAGCAATTGAGTTACTTGCTCAGGATAAAACTCTGTCTTATGTTGCACAGGAGCTGGGATTTGCTAATGATAGTGCGTTTGTGACATTTTTTCGCAAAAATATGGGAAAACCTCCGAGGGAGTATATGGCCGGTGCTTGTCGGCGATAACTGCACCCTAATCAGGTTTAATATTACGATTGAACCTGATATGTGAGGTGCAGTTAATGCACTTGTCAGATAATGTCTGACAATGAAATAAAGAATGCTAAATTATTTCTCTAACTGACTTTTGAAATCACGTTGGGTATGGCCAGTATAAAGCTGGCGTGGACGAGCGATTCTCAAGCCTTCATCGTGCATTTCAGTCCAGTGTGCAATCCAGCCAATAGTACGGGCAATGGCGAAAATCACGGTAAACATGGAGGATGGGATACCCATTGCTTTCAGGATAATACCGGAATAGAAATCGACATTCGGGTACAGTTTCTTCTCAATGAAGTACGGATCATTCAGGGCGATACGTTCCAACTCCATCGCGACTTCCAGCAGGCTGTCATTCAGGCCAAGTTCATTCAGTACTTCATGGCAGGTTTCACGCATTACTGTCGCGCGTGGATCATAGTTTTTATAAACGCGATGACCAAAGCCCATCAAGCGGAAAGAATCGTTTTTATCTTTGGCACGAGCGATAAATTCAGGAATATGTTTGACAGTCTGGATTTCTTCCAGCATACGCAGACAGGCTTCGTTTGCGCCACCGTGCGCAGGCCCCCACAGGGATGCGATGCCCGCTGCAATACAGGCGAATGGGTTAGCACCAGAAGAACCTGCGGTACGTACCGTTGAAGTTGAAGCATTCTGTTCGTGATCCGCATGCAGAATGAAAATGCGATCCATGGCACGTTCTAGCACTGGATTGACTTTATATTCTTCACAAGGTGTAGAGAACATCATGTGCAGGAAATTGGCTGCATAAGAAAGATCGTTACGTGGGTAAACGAAAGGCTGCCCGATGGAATATTTGTAACACATTGCCGCTACGGTTGGCATTTTGGACAGCAGACGGTAAGCGGTAATTTCACGGTGGTGAGGGTTATGGACATCCAGTGCATCATGGTAGAAGGCAGCCAGTGCACCTGTCACACCACAAAGTACGGCCATAGGGTGAGAATCACGGCGGAAACCGTGGAACAGACGGGTGATCTGTTCGTGGATCATCGTATGACGAATCACCGTTTTTTTGAATGTTTCATACTCTTCAGGCGTAGGTGGTTCGCCATACAGCAGGATATAACAGACTTCCAGATAGTTTGATCCCGTTGCGAGCTGATCGATCGGGAAACCACGGTGCAGCAAAATGCCTTCGTCGCCATCAATATAGGTGATTTTTGATTCACAGGAGGCCGTAGAAGTAAAGCCAGGATCGTAGGTATAGAAACTCTTTGAGCCGAGGGTACGAACGTCAATCACTTCAGAACCTAGGGTCGGCGTTAGTACGTCTAGTTCGATAGCAGCTGCACCACTTATGGTCAACGTAGCTTTTTTATCAGCCATTTACATCTCCTTAGCGCTTATTTTTATAACCCCTAACAACCATGATAGGCGCAATTTATACTGTGCCGATGGCATTGTGCTACCGGAGAGAATTTAAAATCAGGCTGGTATCACATTATATAACGCTGAAATCTCATTACGGGCGACAACGATTTTTAGGTTGTTAAAAAGTTTCTGGGTGTTATGTTTAAAGTATTTTTAACATAAAATGTTGTCATTTTGTGTCTAATTAGTACTTTTGCATAACTTTTGTTTTTCGTGAAGTTTACTTTTCCGCCGGAAAACGACGGTAAACAATATATACCTTCATATATGTAAGATAAATGTTTAATCCTTGTCAAATAAGATAATGGTTTTTATGATAAATGTTTGAAGCGTGATCTTTCTCACTGTTCAAGCTAAATGTTAATAATCATATTGTGTGGGAATTGTAATAAGTATGTGAAGTACTTATACTGCCGTAAGGTCTCCGGATTACCCTGCTGCAGGAGCATCCAGCGTAGCCAAATCACAACTTTTGATGAACATGTAAGGATTGTTAATTTAATTATGTTGTGTCTTTGTATCCTCTTAGCGCTGTCTGATTCCTGCCCAGGACCGGAGGATGGAAAATAAAAAAAAGCTGTGTGGGCAAAATTGTGAAAAAACAAAGACCTGTCAACCTCGATCTGCGGACGATTAACCAACCCGTCTCCGCGATAACTTCGATCTTGCACCGTATCTCAGGCGTCATCACCTTTATTGCAGTCGGCATTCTGCTGTGGTTGCTGGGGATGTCACTGTCTTCGCAAGAGGGCTTCCTGCAAGCATCTGAAATCATGACTGGCTTCTTCGCTAAATTTATCCTGTGGGGGATATTGACGGCGTTGGCTTACCATATTTGTGGTGGTATTCGCCATGTATTGATGGATTTTGGTTTCTTGGAAGAAAACCTCGCTACCGGTAGTGCTTCTGCCAAAGTAGCAATAGTAATCGCGGTTATTCTGTCTATTCTGGCTGGGGTATTATTATGGTAAGCAACGCATCCGCATTGGGTCGCACGGGTATTCAGGACTGGCTGCTGCTGCGTGCATCTGCAATCGTTATTGTTTTATACGTCCTTTACCTTGTTGGTTTTGTAGCAACAACGTCAGACATCACCTATGAAGTCTGGCGCAGTTTCTTCTCTTCATCTCTCACTAAAGTGTTCACCGTGCTGGCTCTGCTTTCTATCCTGGTTCACGCATGGATAGGGATGTGGCAGGTGCTGACGGATTATGTCAAGCCACTCGCACTGCGTTTAGTGCTGCAACTGGTCATTATTGTTGCGTTGTTGGTTTATTTGATTTACGGAACAATTGTTGTGTGGGGTGCATAAATGAAATTGCCAGTAAGAGAGTTTGACGCGGTTGTTATTGGTGCGGGTGGCGCAGGTATGCGTGCTGCACTGCAAATTTCACAAATGGGTTTATCTTGTGCCTTGATCTCCAAGGTATTCCCAACCCGTTCACATACCGTTTCAGCACAGGGCGGAATTACGGTTGCTCTGGGCAATACCCATGAGGATAACTGGGAATGGCATATGTATGACACGGTGAAAGGCTCCGATTATATCGGTGACCAGGATGCCATTGAGTACATGTGTAAAACTGGCCCTGAAGCCATTCTGGAATTGGAACACATGGGGCTGCCATTTTCCCGTCTGGATAATGGTCGTATTTATCAACGTCCATTTGGTGGGCAATCCAAGAATTTTGGTGGCGAGCAGGCTGCCCGCACTGCTGCTGCTGCTGACCGTACGGGTCACGCTTTGTTACACACTCTGTATCAGCAAAACCTGAAAAATAACACGACGGTTTTCTCTGAATGGTATTCACTGGATCTCGTCAAAAATCAGGATGGTGCTATCGTTGGTTGTACTGCCATCTGTATTGAAACGGGCGAAATCGTCTATTTCAAATCCAAGGCAACCATTCTGGCAACTGGTGGCGCTGGTCGTATTTACCAATCCACAACCAATGCTCATATCAATACTGGTGATGGTGTTGGTATGGCGCTGCGTGCCGGCGTTCCTGTACAAGATATGGAAATGTGGCAATTCCACCCAACGGGTATTGCGGGTGCCGGCGTTCTGGTAACAGAGGGCTGCCGTGGTGAAGGTGGTTATCTGCTGAATAAAGATGGTGAACGCTTCATGGAGCGTTACGCACCCAATGCTAAAGATCTGGCAGGTCGTGATGTGGTTGCACGTTCCATCATGATCGAAATCCGTGAAGGCCGTGGCTGTGAAGGTCCTTGGGGACCTCATGCGAAACTGAAACTGGATCATCTGGGGAAAGACGTATTGGAAACCCGTCTGCCGGGCATTCTTGAATTATCCCGTACCTTTGCTCACGTTGATCCGGTGAAAGAGCCGATCCCGGTTATTCCAACCTGTCACTATATGATGGGAGGGATTCCAACCAAGATCACGGGTCAAGCGCTGACTGTCAACGAAAAAGGTGAAGATGTCATCATTCCAGGCTTGTTCGCTGTAGGTGAAATTGCCTGTGTATCTGTCCACGGAGCAAACCGTCTGGGGGGTAACTCATTGCTCGACCTGGTGGTATTCGGCCGTTCTGCTGGCTTGCACCTGAAAGAGTGCCTGATGGAGCAGGGAACCAGCCGTGACGCCAGTGAGTCTGATGTTGATGCAGCACTACAACGCCTGAACCGCTGGAATAATACCCGTTCTGGTGAAGATCCGGTTGAAATCCGTAAGGCACTGCAAGCGTGCATGCAAAACAACTTCTCGGTCTTCCGTGAAGGTGATGCGATGGCAAAAGGGCTGGAAGAGCTGAAAGTGATTCGTGAACGTCTGCAAAATGCCCGTCTGGATGATACTTCATCAGAATTCAATACCCAGCGCATCGAATGTCTGGAACTGGACAACCTGATGGAAACCGCATACTCGACCGCAGTGTCTGCGAATTATCGTACAGAAAGCCGTGGTGCTCACAGTCGTTTTGACTACCCAGAGCGTGACGATGCGAACTGGCTGTGCCATAGCTTGTATTTACCGCGAACTGAGAGCATGACTCGGCGTGAAGTAAACATGCAGCCTACGCTGCGTGAAGCTTTCCCGCCGAAAGTGCGTTCTTACTAATTGCGTTGCTGATGTTCCAGTTGCGGAGAAAGAGATTATGAAACTTGAATTTTCGATTTATCGTTATAATCCGGATGTAGATAACGCACCCCGTATGCAGGATTACACGCTGGAAGCCGAGGAAGGGCGTGACATGATGCTGCTGGATGCGCTTATCCAGTTAAAAGAGCAGGACCCGACCTTATCATTCCGCCGTTCTTGCCGTGAAGGTGTTTGTGGCTCTGACGGTGTGAACATGAATGGTAAGAATGGTCTGGCTTGTGTTACTCCCGTTTCGGTACTGCGCCGGGGTAATAAGAAGATTGTCATTCGGCCGTTGCCTGGTTTGCCTGTTGTTCGTGATCTGGTTGTTGATATGAGCCAGTTCTACACGCAATATGAGAAAATCCGTCCTTATTTGATTAACGATGGTAAAAACCCACCAGCGCGCGAACATCTACAATCACCGGAACAGCGTGAAAAACTGGATGGCCTCTATGAATGTATCCTGTGTGCCTGTTGCTCGACGTCTTGTCCATCGTTCTGGTGGAACCCAGATAAGTTTATTGGGCCGGCAGGTCTTTTGGCTGCGTACCGTTTCCTGATTGACAGTCGTGATACTGAAACGGCTTCACGATTGGATGGACTGAATGATGCGTTCAGCGTTTTCCGCTGTCATAGCATCATGAACTGTGTCAGCGTCTGTCCTAAAGGGTTGAACCCGACAAAAGCGATTGGTCATATTAAGTCGATGCTGCTGAAACACAGCGCATAAGTAAAATATAGTGCATAAATAACGCATTAATCGCGTGTAAATAATGCATATAATGTTGCCCTCCACAATTTTGAAAGAAATATCAAGCTGATGGAGGGCATTAAGAATGAAAAATGATAAATTGCCTACTGCGAATGACGGCGCATGTTTTGAAATAAAGGAACTTTTAGAAACTGATATCCAGTTTTTAAAGGTTCCTTGAAGGGTAGGACAATCCCAATAAAGAACATGCATTAAGCACGTCCAAATGAACCTTTTATCAACACCGCTCATTAAGCGGTATTTGTTAACCACGGCGAAAACTAAAGCTTTTAAAGCTTAAGGGATCACAATGCAGAACGGCGCAATGAAGGACTGGCTGGACTCGAGCTTTCTGGCTGGTGCAAACCAGTCTTACATAGAGCAAATCTATGAAGACTATATAACCGATCCTAACTCCGTTGATGCAAGTTGGAGAGAAATATTCCAACAATTACCGGATATAGGGCTTAGCGGGGAACAACTTCACTCACAGACGCGCGATTACTTCCGTCGTCTGGCAAAAGATGCCACGCGTTATCACACTTCAGTCAGCGATCCAGCAATGGATGCAAAACAAGTTAAAGTTTTGCAGCTCATTAACGCATTCCGCTTCCGCGGCCATCAAAGTGCGAATCTTGACCCATTGGGATTATGGAAACAGGAACCTGTACCCGATCTCGATCCTGCTTTCCATAATTTAACAAAAGCGGATTTTGAAGAAACGTTCAATGTTGGCTCGTTTGCCATTGGCAAAGAAACACTGAAACTGGCTGATCTATATGACGCCCTGAAACGCATTTACTGTGGTTCAATTGGTGCGGAATATATGCATATCACCAATACGGAAGAAAAACGCTGGATTCAGCAGCGTCTGGAATCCATTGCGGTAGGTTCACAGTTCAGTGCGGATGAAAAACATCGTTTCTTGGCGGAACTGACAGCAGCGGAAGGGTTAGAACGCTATTTGGGGGCTAAGTTCCCGGGGGCGAAACGTTTTTCCCTTGAAGGTGGTGATGCGCTTATCCCAATGCTGAAAGAACTGATCCGCCATGCGGGAAAACAGGGTACCCGTGAAGTTGTGCTGGGAATGGCTCATCGTGGCCGCCTCAACGTTCTGGTCAATCTCTTTGGTAAAAAACCAGCTGATTTGTTTGACGAATTTGCGGGTAAACATAAAGAGCATCTCGGTACAGGTGACGTAAAATACCATCAGGGCTTTTCCTCTGATTTCGAAACTGAAGGGGGATTGGTACATTTGGCGTTAGCTTTCAACCCATCTCACCTTGAAATTGTCAGCCCTGTCGTTATTGGTTCAGTGCGTGCTCGCCGTGACCGTCTTGATGAAGGCCGAAGCAACATGGTTCTGCCAGTAACCATTCATGGTGACGCTGCTGTAATAGGGCAGGGGATTGTTCAGGAAACCCTGAATATGTCTCAGGCTCGAGGCTATGAAGTTGGCGGTACTGTTCGCATCGTGATTAACAACCAGATTGGTTTCACTACCTCTAATCCGAAAGATGCCCGTTCAACGCAATATTGTACTGATATTGTGAAAATGGTGCAGGCACCGATTTTCCACGTTAACGCGGATGATCCGGAAGCCGTTGCCTTTGTTACTCGTCTGGCGCTTGATTTCCGTAATACCTTCAAACGTGATGTGATGATTGATCTGGTTTGCTACCGTCGCCACGGTCATAACGAAGCTGATGAGCCAAGTGCAACTCAGCCACTGATGTACCAGAAAATCAAAAAACAGCCGACACCACGTAAAATCTATGCAGATAAACTCATAGCAGAAGGCCTGCTGGCAGCTAACGATGTTACTGAAATGGCCAATCTGTATCGTGATGCGCTGGATCATGGTGAGTGCGTTGTGAATGAATGGCGTCCTATGGGGTTGCACTCATTTACGTGGGAGCCTTACCTGAATCACGAATGGGATGAGGACTACCCACATAAAGTGGATATGAAACGCCTGCAAGATCTCGGCAAACGTATCAGCACCATTCCTGCTGAAGTTGAAATGCATTCACGGGTTGCGAAAATTTACGGCGACCGTGAAGAAATGGCTAACGGCAATAAGCTGTTTGACTGGGGTGGTGCGGAAACATTGGCTTACGCTACTCTGGTTGATGAAGGCATCCCTGTGCGCCTATCGGGTGAAGATGCGGGTCGTGGTACATTTTTCCACCGTCATGCCGTTATCCATAATCAGCCGAATGCTGCTGTTTATGTCCCTCTGGAAAATGTTCACAGTAGTCAGGGTGTATTCAACGTATGGGATTCTGTACTGTCAGAAGAAGCAGTACTGGCGTTTGAATACGGTTATGCAACGACAGAACCTCGCGCTTTGACGATTTGGGAAGCCCAGTTCGGTGATTTCGCTAACGTTGCGCAGGTTGTGATTGACCAGTTTATCAGCTCCGGTGAACAGAAATGGGGCCGTATGTGTGGTCTGGTCATGCTGTTGCCGCACGGTTATGAAGGTCAAGGTCCAGAACACTCATCAGCACGTTTGGAGCGCTATCTGCAATTGTGTGCAGAACAGAATATGCAGGTTTGTGTACCATCAACTCCGGCTCAGGTTTATCACATGCTGCGCCGTCAGGCTCTGCGTGGTATGCGTCGTCCGCTGATTGTCATGACACCTAAATCACTGTTGCGTCATCCATTGGCGGTCTCCAGTCTGGATGAACTGGCTAACGGTAAATTCGAGCCTGTGATTGGTGAAATTGACGCCTTGGATCCAAAAGGTGTTAAACGTGTTGTGCTTTGTTCCGGTAAAGTTTATTACGATCTGTTGGATCAGCGTCGTAAGAACGAGCAGGCTGATGTTGCCATTGTGCGTGTTGAACAGCTATATCCATTCCCGCGTCAGAACTTGCAGTCTCTGCTTGAGCAGTATGCTCATGTTCATGACTTCGTCTGGTGTCAGGAAGAACCTCTGAACCAAGGTGCTTGGTATTGCAGTCAACATAATTTCCGTGAAGTGATCCCATTTGGGGCTTCTTTACGTTATGCAGGTCGTCCAGCATCTGCTTCCCCGGCAGTGGGTTATACGTCTGTTCACCAGCAGCAGCAGCAAGCGCTGGTTAATGATGCCCTGAACGTTGAATAAATAAGGATAGAAAATGAGTAGCGTAGAAATTCTGGTTCCAGACCTTCCTGAATCTGTTGCAGATGCCACTGTTGCGACATGGCATAAAAAAGCAGGTGACACTGTACAACGTGATGACGTGTTGGTTGAAATTGAAACTGACAAAGTCGTTTTGGAAGTACCCGCGAGTGAAGCCGGTGTTCTGGAAGCTATTTTGGAAGAAGAGGGTGCCACCGTACTGTCCAAGCAACTGCTCGGTCGTATCCGTTTGAGCGATAGCACGGGTATTCCTGCTGAAGTAAAAGAAAAAACAGAATCAACACCAGCGCAGCGCCAGACTGCTTCTTTGGAAGAAGAAAGCAACGACGTATTAAGTCCGGCGGTTCGTCGTCTGATTGCAGAGCATGATTTAGATCCTGCTGCAATTAAAGGCAGTGGCGTTGGTGGCCGTATCGTTCGCGAAGATGTGGAAAAATATATCGCTGCGCATAAAAAAGAGAGTGGCAAAGTGGCTGAAGCTGCACCAGCACAGGCTTCTCAGCTGCCACATCGTAGTGAGAAACGCGTTCCAATGACTCGCCTGCGTAAACGTGTTGCAGAACGCTTGCTTGAAGCGAAAAACAATACTGCAATGCTAACGACGTTCAACGAAGTTAACATGAAGCCAATTCAAGAATTGCGCAAGCAGTACGGTGACGCGTTTGAAAAACGTCATGGTATGCGTCTGGGCTTCATGTCCTTTTATGTGAAAGCAGTCGTTGAAGCACTGAAGCGCTATCCAGAAGTTAACGCTTCTATTGATGGCACGGACGTGGTTTACCACAACTATTTTGATATCAGCATTGCGGTATCTACACCTCGTGGTCTGGTTACACCAGTACTGCGTGATGCAGATGCACTGGGCATGGCGGATATTGAGAAGAGCATCAAAGAGCTGGCTATTAAAGGCCGTGACGGTAAGTTGACCGTTGAAGAACTCACTGGTGGTAACTTCACAATTACCAACGGCGGTGTTTTCGGCTCTCTGATGTCTACACCGATCATTAACCCACCACAAAGTGCGATCCTTGGCATGCACGCTATCAAAGATCGCCCAATGGCAGTGAATGGCCAGGTTGAGATCCTTCCGATGATGTATCTGGCGCTGTCTTATGATCACCGTCTGGTTGATGGACGTGAGTCTGTAGGCTTCCTGGTGACCATCAAAGAAATGCTGGAAGATCCGACACGTTTGTTGCTGGATGTATAGCATCACCATCGGGGCGGAGGGTGTTAAATTCCGCCCAGTCTGAAGTAAAGCAATGTTGATGTAAAAAATGTATATGCAGGCCAGCCTTCGGGCTGGTCATATCCAGAGCAATAAAATAGAAGGTAATTTACCTTTCTTAGACTAAATTATGGATAGAACATCATGAATTTACACGAGTATCAGGCAAAACAACTTTTTGCACGGTATGGTTTACCAGCACCTGCTGGTTATGCCTGTACTACACCGCGCGAAGCAGAAGAAGCAGCATCCAAGATTGGTTCAGGTCCTTGGGTCGTTAAATGTCAAGTTCACGCAGGGGGTCGCGGTAAGGCTGGTGGCGTGAAAGTCGTCAACAGCAAGGAAGATATCCGTGCTTTTGCTGAACAATGGCTGGGTAAACGACTGGTAACTTACCAGACTGATGCACAGGGTCAGCCTGTTCATCAGATCTTGGTAGAAGGAGCAACCGATATTGCCAAGGAGCTCTATCTCGGTGCTGTTGTTGACCGTGGTACACGTCGTGTAGTGTTTATGGCCTCTACCGAAGGTGGTGTCGAAATAGAAAAAGTGGCGGAAGAAACGCCCGAACTGATTCATAAAGCAATCATCGACCCACTGGCTGGCCCTATGCCGTATCAAGGCCGTGAACTAGCGTTTAAACTGGGTTTAACCAGTAAACAAGTTGGTCAGTTCACTAAAATTTTCATGGGATTGGCAAAGCTGTTCCTTGAGCGTGATCTGGCTATGGTCGAAATTAACCCTCTGGTTATCACAACTCAAGGTGATCTTATCTGTCTGGATGGGAAACTGGGTGCAGATGGTAACGCGATGTTCCGTCAGGCTGAATTGCGTGAAATGCATGATCCTTCACAGGAAGATCCGCGTGAAGCTCAGGCTGCACAATGGGAACTGAACTATGTTGCTCTTGATGGCAACATTGGCTGCATGGTGAATGGTGCTGGTTTGGCAATGGGAACCATGGACATTGTCAAACTGCACGGTGGTGCCCCGGCAAACTTCCTTGATGTGGGTGGTGGTGCGACAAAAGAACGTGTTACTGAAGCATTCAAAATTATCCTGTCAGATGAAAATGTTAAAGCTGTTTTTGTGAATATTTTTGGTGGCATTGTCCGCTGTGACTTGATTGCTGACGGGATTATTGGTGCTGTGGAAGAAGTTGGTGTTCACGTACCGGTAGTGGTTCGTCTGGAAGGAAACAATGCTGAGTTGGGCGCGAAGAAACTGGCAGACAGTGGTTTGAACATCATTGCAGCCAGCAGTTTGACAGACGCAGCTAAACAGGCAGTTGCAGCAGCGGGGAATAAATAATGTCTATTTTAATCGATAAAAACACCAAAGTGATCTGTCAGGGGTTTACTGGCAGTCAGGGTACTTTCCATTCAGAACAAGCGATTGCTTACGGTACTCAAATGGTTGGCGGTGTAACACCAGGCAAAGGTGGTACTGAGCATCTGGGGCTGCCTGTATTCAATACCGTACGTGAAGCAGTGGAAGCGACTGGTGCGACAGCCTCGGTTATTTATGTTCCTGCTCCATTCTGTAAAGACTCCATTCTGGAAGCGATTGATGCAGGCATCAAATTGATCATTACTATAACAGAAGGTATTCCAACGCTGGATATGCTGACAGTGAAAGTAAAACTGGATCAAGCAGGTGTTCGTATGATCGGTCCTAACTGTCCGGGTGTTATTACGCCGGATGCGTGTAAGATCGGTATCATGCCCGGACATATCCACAAGGCGGGTAAAGTGGGTATTGTATCCCGCTCTGGTACATTGACTTATGAAGCCGTTAAACAGACGACGGATGCAGGATTAGGCCAATCTACCTGTGTTGGTATCGGCGGTGACCCAATTCCAGGCTCAAACTTTATTGATATTCTGAAACTGTTCCAAGAAGACCCGCAGACTGAAGCTATCGTCATGATCGGAGAAATTGGTGGTACAGCAGAAGAAGAAGCGGCCGCTTACATTAAAGAGCATGTAACTAAACCTGTCGTCGCTTACATTGCCGGTGTGACTGCACCTAAAGGCAAACGTATGGGTCATGCTGGTGCGATTATTGCGGGTGGTAAAGGAACCGCAGATGAAAAATTTGCTGCACTGGAAGCGGCTGGAGTGAAGACGGTTCGTAGTCTTGCTGACATCGGTGATGCAGTAAAAGTTTTATTAGCAGGCAACTAGTCTAAAAATAAGCTATTTTTATTGAAAAAGGTCACCTTTGGGTGACCTTTATATTTATATTTATATTTATAATATATACAGTAAGTTAGTTATTTTATACAAGTGGGTATTTTAAAATTTAACTTAACTGGAACTCTAATATGTTATTTATTTGATTAATTTAATTGGAAATATTGAAAAAATATATTTTTCAAAGAATGAAAATAAAAAGTTAATTTTCGAATGTTTTTTACAGCAAAAAATAAATCAACAGCCATTGAAAACAACAAATCATTAACACTAAACCAACCAGAATGAAATAATAGCTGTAATGATTAACAAATAAAGTAAAAAGTTGACTAAAATCAATTTATTACTATGGTATGTATTCGCTAGGTTTGCTTAAATTGATCTAAAATAATTAGATATTAGCCTATGAATGTACGGCATTATTGACCTATATTCAGAATTCCAAGCTGAGTCACGTAAAACCTATTTATTGTATGTGAATATAGGCGTAATATTATTGTGGTATCTACTGAATATCTGATTTACTTAATAATTCATTGTTGTGTTTTAGGCATTTATTGCTGGTAGTTACGAGGCTTCCGTTTTACGGAGTCGGGTTGCCGCAAGTCGGTGTCTTCCTGCTAGGAGCAAGGAGTCAAGATGTTTGATATTGTCGAACTGTCACGATTACAGTTTGCCTTAACTGCTATGTACCATTTCCTGTTCGTGCCATTGACGCTCGGTATGGCGTTTTTGCTTGCGATCATGGAAACGGTATATGTCCTTTCTGGCAAACAGATCTACAAAGATATGACAAAATTCTGGGGTAAGTTATTTGGTATTAACTTTGCTCTGGGTGTTGCAACGGGTTTGACCATGGAGTTCCAGTTCGGAACCAACTGGTCATACTTTTCACATTACGTTGGTGATATTTTCGGTGCACCGCTGGCCATTGAGGGCCTGATGGCGTTCTTCCTCGAATCTACATTCGTTGGTCTGTTTTTCTTCGGATGGGATCGTCTGAGCAAGAAACAACATCTGGCTGTTACTTGGCTGGTTGGACTGGGCTCTAACTTCTCCGCATTGTGGATTCTGGTTGCGAACGGTTGGATGCAAAACCCGATTGCATCTGATTTCAATTTCGAAACCATGCGTATGGAAATGGTGAGTTTCAGCGAATTGGTGCTTAACCCTGTGGCTCAGGTGAAATTTGTACATACTGTTGCGGCGGGTTATGTGACAGGCGCGGTTTTCGTCTTGGGCATCAGCGCTTACTATCTGCTGAAAGGACGCGATATTCCGTTCGCTAAACGGTCTTTTGCGATTGCATCAAGTTTTGGTATTGCTGCGATACTGTCTGTCATTGTTCTGGGTGATGAATCTGGATACGAAATGGGGGACGTACAGAAAACCAAACTGGCTGCCATTGAAGCTGAATGGGAAACTCAACCACCTCCAGCTTCATTCACTCTGATTGGTATTCCAGATCAGGATAAAATGGAAAATAAATACTCTATTCAAATTCCTTATATTCTGGGCCTGATTGCCACTCGCTCCACTGATACGCCCGTTGTCGGCCTGCGTGACTTGATGGGGCAGCATGAGCAGCGTATCCGTAACGGCATTAAGGCGTACGAATTACTGGAAGAGTTGCGTTCTGGCAATATTGATCCAGCAGTTCGCAATGCATTTAATGAAAGTAAGAAAGATCTTGGTTATGGCATGCTCTTGAAGCGTTATACCCAAGATGTGGCAAATGCGACAGAAGAACAGATTAAATCCGCTGCGAAAGATTCTATCCCGCGTGTAGCGCCACTCTACTTTGCATTCCGCATTATGGTTGCTTCAGGTTTTCTCATGTTGCTGGTTATCGGTCTGGCATTCCTGAGTGTTATCCGTAATCGAATCGGTCAGCAGAAATGGTTGCTTCGTGCTGCTCTGTTCAGTATCCCACTACCGTGGATTGCTATTGAAGCAGGGTGGTTTGTTGCAGAATATGGTCGCCAACCGTGGGCGATTGGTGAAGTTCTGCCAACCGCAGTTGCTGCTTCGACACGCAGTGTTGGTGATCTGATTTTCTCAATGGTACTGATTTGTGGTCTGTACACTTTGTTCTTGATCGCAGAAATGTTCTTGATGTTCAAATTTGCTCGTCTGGGTCCAAGTAGCCTCAAAACCGGACGTTACCACTTTGAACAGAAAACTGCGTCTTCAGCCAACAATATTGAGTAAGCAGGAGTCCACGTATGCTTGATTATGATGTATTACGATTTATATGGTGGCTGCTGATTGGTGTGTTGCTGATCGGTTTCGCAGTGACTGATGGTTTCGACATGGGAGTTGGTGTTCTGCTGCGTGTCATTGGTAAAAACGATACTGAACGCCGCATTATGATTAACTCGATTGCTCCTCACTGGGATGGTAATCAGGTTTGGTTAATTACAGCCGGTGGTGCGCTGTTTGCTGCATGGCCGATGGTATATGCTGCCGCTTTCTCTGGTTTTTATGTTGCGATGATCCTCGTATTAGCTGCACTGTTTTTCCGTCCTGTCGGCTTTGATTACCGTTCAAAACTGGAAAATAGTCAATGGCGGAACATGTGGGACTGGGGAATAGTTATTGGTAGCTTTGTACCGCCGCTGATTATTGGTGTTGCATTTGGTAACCTGCTGCAAGGTGTACCGCTGGCGATAGATTCCTACATGCGAGTGTCCTATGAAGGGTCATTCTTCGGGTTGTTGAATCCTTATGGCTTGCTGGTGGGCATCATTAGCTTGATGATGATCGTGACACAAGGTGCTACTTATCTGCAAATGCGTACAACCGGTGAGTTGCATCTGCGTTCGCGCACTGCCACACATGTTTGCGCACTGGTAACGGCAGTCGCCTTCCTGTTGGCAGGCGTATGGTTGATTTATGGCATTGATGGTTATGTTGTGACAGGAGGATTGGATATTAATGGCCCATCTAACCCACTGCATAAAGAAGTCGCACATCAGGCGGGGGCATGGCTGATTAACTTTAATAAATATCCGGCGCTGTGGGCAATACCGGCATTGGGTGTCACTCTTCCTCTGCTGACTATGCTGGCGACACGAATGGATAAAGGGGGGTGGGCATTCCTGTTTTCATCATTGACCGTTGCCTGCATCATTCTGACTTCGGGAATTGCGATGTTCCCATTTGTGATGCCATCAAGCATTGATCCGAATATCAGCCTGACTATGTGGGATGCGACATCCAGTCAGTGGACATTGCAAGTTATGTTTGTTGTTGCACTTATCTTCGTTCCTCTTATCTTGTTGTACACCACTTGGTGTTACTATAAAACTTTTGGACGTTTGGATAAGAACTACATTGAAAACAACAAAAATTCACTGTACTAAGGAGCATAGCGCATGTGGTATTTTGCTTGGATTCTCGGAACGCTCTTAGCTTGTAGTTTCGCTATCATTGCAGCCTTGGCACTTGAGCAGAGCGAATCAAAAAAAGCGACTGAGAGTGGCGAAAAATAATGTTGGCTGATAAATTCTACCAACTGATGGATAAGGGGCCTCTGAGGGCCCTTATCCTCATTATGGCTCTGGCGCTTGCCTCATGTGTATTCTGGGATCCGGCACGTTTTGCTGCTAATACCAGTTCACTTCATATATGGCAGGGTATTTTACTGATTTGGGCTGTTTGTTCTGGTGTCACTTTTGGTGTCGGGTTTCATCCTAAACATGTCATCTGGCGGCTTTTTTTTCATCCATTGCCTGCACTTTTGATTCTTCTCTTTGGCTTATATCATTTTTTTAAGTAAACTATTTATAAATTTATAGACTGATGGTCTATAAATTTTTTTTGACTTCTTTACTGACAAGTCATTCCAAAGCGCGATTGTCTTGAGTATAGTGGCAGCGTCAATTCGCTTGATTAGGATTATATGTGAGTAATATGTTGTTCCGTTGGCCTATCCGTGTTTATTACGAAGACACAGATGCTAGTGGTGTGGTCTATCACGCGCAATATTTAGCCTTTTATGAAAGAGCTCGTACTGAAATGTTGCGTGAAAAAGGCTTCCATCAAAAGTATATGCTGGATGAGCAGATTGGCTTTGTTGTTAGTCGCATGACTGTTGACTACCGGAAACCAGCTAGATTGGACGACTTGCTGGTTGTTGAAAGCGAAATTACGAATATTCGTGGCGCTTCTCTGACATTTACTCAACGAATTGTTGATTGTAATGGTATAGCTATCAGCAGCGCAGAATCTCTGGTTGTCTGCGTGAATTCATCTCAAATGAAGCCTATCGCGCTTCCAAAGTCTATTGTCGCGGAGTTTAAGCAGTGACTGACATGAATATCCTTGATTTATTTCTGAAGGCGGGCTTTTTAGTGCAGTTGATCATGTTAATCTTGATCGGCTTCTCTATTGTTTCTTGGGCAATCATTATTCAACGAACGAGAATTCTTAATGCTGCCACCCGAGAAGCGGAAGCATTTGAGGATAAGTTTTGGTCGGGAATCGAATTGTCCCGTCTTTATAAAGAAAGTCAGTCACGCCGGGATTCGTTAAACGGTACTGAACAGATTTTCCATTCTGGTTTTAAAGAATTTGCTCGTTTGCATCAAGTGAATAGCCATGTACCAGAAGCTGTTATCACCGGGGCTTCTCGTGCCATGCGTATTTCAATGAACCGTGAACTGGAAACAGTGGAAAATCACATTCCATTTTTGGGAACTGTGGGTTCCATCAGCCCTTATATTGGCCTGTTTGGGACGGTTTGGGGGATCATGCACGCTTTTATCGCCTTGGGTGCAGTGAAGCAGGCAACTTTGCAAATGGTTGCTCCCGGTATTGCTGAAGCCTTGATTGCAACAGCAATTGGTCTGTTTGCCGCCATTCCTGCGGTGATGGCCTACAACCGTCTGAGCCAGCGCGTCAATAAACTAGAACAAATCTACGATAATTTTATGGAAGAATTTCTGGCGATTTTGCATCGTCAGGCTTTTACTCCTAATACCAATAAGTCGTAATAAATCGTTAGGGGAAATAAGCGAATGGCGCGCACTCGTAGTCGCAGGCGTGAGCTAAAATCCGAGATCAATATCGTCCCCTTACTGGACGTGTTGCTGGTGTTGCTGCTTATTTTTATGGCAACGGCACCGATTATCACGCAAAGCGTAGAAGTTGACTTACCTGATGCGGTGGATTCTAAGGCAGTGTCCAGTTCTGATAATCCACCGGTCATTATGGAAGTTTCTGGTATTGGGCAATACAATATGATCGTTAATCAGGAACGTCTGGAATTGTTACCTGAACAGCAAATCATTGCTGAAGCTCAAGCCTTGATGAAAATCAATCCTAAAACAGTTTTCCTGATTGGTGGTTCTAAGGAAGTTCCTTATGACGAAATCATCAAGGCGCTGAATATGCTTCGTCAGGCGGGTGTAAAATCGGTTGGTTTAATGACTCAGCCCATTGGGGCCTGATGGTTGCTGTTACTTAAAGTTTCTGGATGTCGAGTGTGGGAAAGACAAACGAGCAAAATAATAGGCTGAATCGCGCCATTATCATTTCGGTTATACTTCACATTATCCTGATCGGGTTTCTGATTTGGGGTTCGCTGATGCAAAAAACAGAAATGGGGGGCGGAGGAGCTGGTGGTACTGTCATTGATGCTGTTATGGTCGATCCGAATGCAGTCGTTCAGCAATACAGTCAGCAACAGCAACAGCAGGCTAATGCAAAATTGGCTGAGCAGCAGCGGAAGAAAAAAGCTGAACAGCAGGCGGCGGAATTGCGGGTAAAACAGGCTGAAGAGCAGGAACGTCTGAAGTCGGCAGAAGAAGAGCGAATAAAAGCACAACAGGCGTCTGAAGAACAGAAAAAACAGGCAGATGCCGCCGCTTCGAAAGCCCGTGAGGAACAAAAACTTGCGGAAGAAGCTGCTGCTAAGGCAAAAGCAGAAAAAGAAAGAATTCTACAGGAACAGGCAGAGGCTCGGCAGAAGGCAGAGGTTCAGGCCAAGAAAGAAGCGGAAGAAACTGCGAAACGCAAAGCCGCATCTGAGGCGAAGGTTAAAGCAGAAGCCGAAGCTCAGGCCAAAGCGGAGGCTGAAGCCAAGACCAAAGCTAAAGCGGAAGCCGAATCTAAGGCAAAAGCAGAAGCCGAGGCAGAAACCAAAGCGAAAACAGAAACTAAGGCCAAAGCCAAGGCCAAGGCAGAAGCGACAAAACAGGCTCAGGAAGTTGATGACCTGCTGGGTGGGTTAACGTCCAGTGCACCTAAGCAGGGTGGGGCATCGGCGGCTGGTCAAGGTGGTGGCAAGAAAAGCGGCCCTTCACAGTCGGATATCAATAATTACAAGGGGCAAATTCAGACTGCAATCCAGCAGAAGTTTCATGATCCGAGTTTGTATCTCGGACGTACTTGTGAGTTACGGATAAAACTGGCACCGGATGGCCTGCTGATTGATATTAAGGCTGGTGCGGGTGATCCTGCGTTATGCAGGGCAGCAGTTGCGGCGGCTCTCCAGACTAAAATTCCACGACCACCGAGTAAAGAGATTTATGAGCATTTCAAGAATTCCTCACTGGATTTCAAGCCCCAGTAAGGTAATTATTTGGTAAAAAAGCGTTATTTGGCAGTTAAAAATACGAATAATTTATATATACAAACAAAATTATTAGATTTTATTTAGGTATCTAGTTTTGTTTGTTGGCCTTTGTTAGAATCCGGCGGATTATTGCGGGCATATAAACGATCGCGATAAGGGAGACATGATGAAGCAAACTTTTAAACAGTCGTTTAAAATAGTATTAGGTTTTTTGATGATGTGGGCAGCGCTTGCTCATGCGGAAGTTCGCATTGAAATCACACAGGGTGTTGATTCTGCACGTCCTATTGGAGTCGTTCCATTTAAATGGACAGGTGCAGGCAATGCCCCAGAAGAAATTGGTTCAATTATTGCTGCGGATTTGAGAAACAGTGGGAAATTTAATCCTATTGATCCAAATCGTATGCCACAGCAACCCTCAACTGCTTCAGAGGTAACACCTGCTGCATGGTCTGCCCTCGGGATTGACTCTGTGATTGTTGGGCAAATCCAGCCTGCTGCAGACGGCAATTATCTGGTTTCATATCAGCTAGTGGATACTGCTGGCGCGCCAGGAACGGTGATGGCTCAGGATCAATTTAAAATTGAGAAAAAATGGCTACGCCATGCCGCCCATACTGCCAGTGATCAAGTATTTGAAAAACTGACGGGTATTAAAGGGGCATTCCGTACCCGTTTGGCTTATGTTGTCAAGAAGTCGAGCGTGGGTAAATACCCATATGAACTGCGTGTTTCTGATTATGATGGTTATAACCAATTTACCGTACACCGCTCACCTGAACCATTAATGTCGCCAGCATGGTTGCCAGATGGTTCTCAACTTGCTTATGTTACGTTTGAAAGTGGTCGCTCTGCGCTAGTTATTCAAACACTGGCAACGACAGCAGTGCGTCAGGTTGCTTCGTTCCCTCGTCATAACGGAGCGCCTGCATTTTCTCCAGATGGGACTAAACTTGCATTTGTACTATCTAAAACAGGTAGTTTGAATCTTTACATGATGGATTTGGCTTCTGGTCAGATCCGTCAGGTAACTGATGGCCGTAGTAACAATACTGAGCCAAGCTGGATGCCGGATAACCAGACACTGGTCTATACCTCAGATCAAGGTGGCCGTCCGCAGTTGTACAAAATTGATATTAATGGCGGTGCTCCACAGCGCCTGACTTGGGAAGGTTCTCAGAACCAAGATGCTGATGTTAGCTCTGACGGTAGTTTTATCGTGATGGTTAGCTCAGCAAGTGGCAGTCAGCATATCGCCAAACAAGATCTGGGAACGGGGTCTGTCCAAATGTTGACAGATACGTTTCTAGATGAAACGCCGAGTATCGCACCTAACGGCACTATGGTGATTTATAGCTCCACTCAAGGGTTGGGGACTGTATTGCAGCTAGTTTCGACCGACGGGCGTTTCAAAGCGCGTCTTCCGGCTACCGATGGACAGGTTAAATTCCCTGCCTGGTCGCCGTATCTGTGATGCATAATAAATAATATGTATGGCAAACTATAAAAGGATCAAAGAAATGCAACTGAACAAAGTGCTAAAAGGGCTGATGTTAGCTTTACCAATCATGGCCGTAGCAGCGTGTAGTACTAACAAAAATGGCAACAATGATCAGTCTGGTGTAGGTACTGTTGATAATTCTGCTAAAGCAGGTCTGTCTGCTGAAGAATTAGCACGTCAGCAGATGCAAGAGCTGCAAAACAACAATATCGTATACTTCGGTTTCGATAAGTATGACATCAACAGCGATTTCGCTCAGATGCTGGATGCACATGCGGTATTCCTGCGCAGCAACCCATCTATCAAAGTGACCATTGAAGGCCATGCAGACGAACGCGGTACGCCTGAGTACAACATCGCTCTGGGTGAGCGTCGTGCTAATGCAGTGAAAATGTACCTGCAAGGCAAAGGTGTTTCTGCTGATCAACTGGCTATCGTTTCTTACGGTAAAGAAAAACCAGCTGTACTTGGCCATGACGAAGCAGCATACTCTAAAAACCGTCGTGCTGTAATCGTATACTAAGAGTAATGCATGAACAGTAACTTCAGACATTATGTGTTGGGTCTGTCGTTATTGGTTGGCGTAGCGGCTCCTTGGGCCGCTACCGCCCAAGCGCCAATCAGTAATGTCGGCTCAGGCTCCACCGATGAGCGCCTCTCTCAATTAGAGCGTATTTCCGATGCTCACAGTCAATTGTTAACTCAACTTCAACAACAGCTTGCTGATTCTCAACGTGATATTGATACACTCCGTGGTCAGATCCAGGAAAACCAGTATCAATTAAATCAAGTCATTGAGCGCCAGAAAGATATTTACCAACAGTTGGATAAAATCACTAATCCATCATCAGGTACAGAAGGCGGTAATACAGCCACGCCATCGGCAAAAACCGATGGTAATCCACCTGCTGCTCCGACAAGTACGGGGAGTGAAAAAGGTGATTACGATGCTGCGGTTGCTTTGGCGATTAATACCAAAGAATATGATAAAGCAATCTCTGCGTTTCAAACGTTCGTTAAAACCTATCCTAAGTCGAAATATTTATCGAATACCAATTATTGGTTAGGGCAGCTGAATTACAACAAAGGCAAGAAAGACGACGCGGCTTATTATTTCGCTACTGTCGTGAAAGATTATCCCAAATCACAGAAAAGCAGTGATTCTCTGTACAAAGTGGGATTAATCATGCAAGAAAAGGGACAGAAAGTTAAAGCAAAAGCAGTTTATCAGCAGGTAGTAAAACAATATCCTGGCACTAATTCGGCTAAAATGGCCGAGAAAAAGATTGCGGGGATGTAATAATTATCCCCGAGAGGTCATATATCGGTCTTTTCGGGGATGATTGGATGATTAGTAGGCGTTTAAACGAGATTTAATAAAATAAACGTTGCGCCCTGCTGAGAAAACAGTAATATATGCCGCCGTTGGCAGGGAATACTGTCAAGCAGATTTAGATGGGTCGTTAGCTCAGTCGGTAGAGCAGTTGACTTTTAATCAATTGGTCGCAGGTTCGAATCCTGCACGACCCACCATTCTGAATCTCAATTCAAGCACTCCTTAGATGGGTCGTTAGCTCAGTCGGTAGAGCAGTTGACTTTTAATCAATTGGTCGCAGGTTCGAATCCTGCACGACCCACCATTCTGAATCTCAATTCAAGTACGCTTTAGATGAATTGTTAGCTCCGTCGGTAAATCAGCACATCCTGACTCGTAAGTGTTGACTCAGAAAATGAGTCATTTATTATCCATTATCATTTTAAAAACGTTAAAATAATTAAAGACTTTTATGTATAGACTCGCTATCTTGTTTAGTATGTAAAACATGGATGGAAGGAATAGTCAATTTATATCGTAATTTTGCGTTTTTTGTATTGATATACTAAACACTACTTATGATAAGGATAGGAAAGGATGGATTTTTTCAGTATTAAGAGCATATTGGTACATATTCCATTAGGTGCAGACGGCTATGATCTCTCGTACATTGAAGCTGTTGGTACGATAGCTGGTTTATTATGTATCTGGCTTGCCAGTCAGGAGAAAATCATTAATTACCTGTTTGGATTGATTAATGTTTTTCTCTTTGCCGTTATCTTCTTCCAAATTCAACTCTACGCCAGTCTTCTCCTGCAAATCTTTTTCTTCGCGGCTAATATCTACGGTTGGTATGCCTGGAGTCGTGTCAATGAACAGAAACAGATAGAACTTAAGATCCGCTGGCTCAACCCTAAACAAACAATTGCCGTCGCCGCAGTTTCCATATTTGTAATCTTGGTAATGATGTTCAATATCGACCAAATCTTTGGCTATATGGCAAAAATTGTGGTTTTTGCTTTGCAGGGTATGGGGTTCAATATTGCGATGCCAGCCTTAGAGCCGGATGCATTTCCATTCTGGGATTCGGTGATGACAGTATTATCGATAGTGGCAATGGTACTGATGACCCGTAAACACGTGGAAAACTGGCTGGTATGGGTGATCATCAATGTGATCAGCGTAGTGATTTATTTCCACCAAGGTGTTCTGGCGATGTCCTTGCAATACATTATATTGACGGGTATTGCACTGAACGGTGCTCGCCTGTGGATCACGGCTGCTAAACCCAATGGGTCGTAATCGGCTGAAAATATAAATGAAAGTCTATCCGCAGGTCATAGGTAGTCAATCTATCTACGGCCTGTTATTGAGTGTTTTGATTCAATGTATTCAAATTCCATCCGTTCATTCATTTGAATTAACATCATTTTTACTCAAAGAAACTTCTTCCATAAAGAAATCTTCTCTTTTTTACTCATAAAGATTATTTACAGCACAACGCCTAACAGTTAGATTGAGATCACAAAATTATCTTAAATAACTGTAAACACATTAGGTGAAAGGACAATGAATTACCAGAATGACGATATAAGAATTAAAAAAATAACAGAATTATTGCCACCAGTTGCATTACTCGAAAAATTTCCTGCAACAAGAAATACCGCTACTACCGTTCGTGAAGCCCGTGAAGCTATTCATAACGTTTTAACTGGTGAAGATGATCGTCTATTGGTAGTAATTGGCCCGTGTTCAATTCATGACCCAAAGGCAGCACTGGAATATGCAGAACGCCTGAATAAGTTACGTGGAGAATTGAAAGCAGATTTGGAAATTGTGATGCGGGTTTATTTTGAAAAACCCCGTACCACGATAGGTTGGAAAGGGTTAATTAATGACCCGAATATGGATTGTAGCTTTGATATTAATGATGGCTTACGTACTGCCCGCAAGCTTCTGATCGATATTAACGACATGGGGCTGCCTGCTGCGGGTGAGTTCCTTGATATGATAACGCCTCAGTATCTTGCTGATCTCATGAGCTGGGGCGCGATAGGGGCGCGTACGACGGAATCTCAGGTTCACCGTGAACTGGCTTCAGGGCTTTCTTGTCCGGTTGGCTTTAAAAATGGAACTGACGGCACAATAAAAGTTGCCATTGATGCTATCAACGCGGCCAGCTCACCTCACTGTTTTCTTTCTGTAACTAAATGGGGACACTCAGCGATTGTCAGCACAACGGGTAATCAGGATTGCCATATTATTCTGCGTGGTGGCAAAGAGCCGAATTACAGTGCGGAGCATGTCAGTGTCGTTAAAGAGGAATTAATGAAAGCTGGTTTAGCACCTCGTGTGATGATTGATTTCAGCCATGCAAACAGTTCGAAGCAGTTCAAAAGACAAATGGACGTTAATGATGATGTTTGTGATCAGATCGCAAGGGGAGAACGCGCGATTATTGGCGTCATGGTCGAAAGCCATCTCGTTGAAGGAAGCCAAAATCTCGATAGTGATAAGCCTTTGGTTTATGGACAAAGTGTGACAGATGCCTGCATTGGCTGGGATGACACAGAAATGTTACTGCGTCAGTTATCTCAGTCTGTCAAAGCCCGAAGGGGATAAAGCAGCATAAAAAAGCCGGAGTGATTTCCGGCTTTTTAGTATTACGTTTCCTAAATCTTGGATACAAGATTATTTCGCTTTACCTTGGTTTGCTACAGCGGCTGCTTTTGCAGCGATCTCGTCAGCATTGCCCAGATAATAGTGCTTGATAGGTCGCATGTTTTCATCAAACTCATAAACCAGCGGCACAGCAGTTGGGATATTCAGCTCAAGAATTTCTTCCTCACTCATACCATCCAAATATTTCACTAAAGCACGCAGAGAGTTGCCGTGAGCAGCGATGATAATTTTTTCACCATTTGCAACACGAGGTTTGATAACGTCTTCCCAATAAGGAACAACACGCTCAATCGTGGCTGCAAGGCTTTCTGTGGCAGGAAGTTCTTCTGGTTTTAAGTTCGCGTAACGAGGATCGTGGCCAGGATAACGTTCATCATCTTTAGCCAAATCTGGTGGAGTAATCGCGAAGCCACGGCGCCACAATTTAACTTGATCATCCCCGTACTTAGCGGCAGTTTCAGCTTTATCCAGACCTTGCAGTGCGCCATAGTGGCGTTCATTCAGTTTCCAGTTTTTCTCAACCGGTAGCCATTGTTGATCGACTTGGTCCAGAATGTTCCACAAAGTGTGAATAGCACGTTTTAAAACAGAAGTGTAAGCGAAATCAAAAGCGAAACCTTCTTGTTTCAGTAATTGACCCGCCTGTTGTGCTTCAGTACGGCCTTTGTCAGACAACTCAACATCAGTCCAGCCAGTAAAACGGTTCTCTTTGTTCCACTCGCTCTCTCCGTGCCTTACAAGAACCAGTTTAGTTACAGCCATAGCTTAAACTCCTATTAGTGCTTTTTAATACAAAATAAAATGGTCGCTGCGGGCATTATATGGCGCGATAGACCGAAACGGCAAACAATAGTCTTGAACCCCTGTTCTAAATCATGTTTGGTAATTGCTACTGTATGAGTAATGATTTTACCGGATAGGTGAAAAACAGGAGATGGCCTAGATTGAGTGAAACGTGGAAAGCTACTGCAACCCATAAACGACCACTCCACATCCATGCCAGACCATAAATTAACCCTGCCAGAGTTGCGAAAATCATCAATAAACTACCACCGGCAAAATGGGCGGCACCAAAAATCAGTGAAGTGATAACGAGTGCCGAATAGGGATTCATCCACTGACTCAGCTTTTGCTGGAGGTAGCCACGAAACAGCGCTTCTTCTGCCAATGAGACAAAGAAAATATTGGCAATGACGAAAGCAGGGAACCAACTAGGTAAATGCAGCTCAACGGCTAATCCCCCTAATTCTGTGGCAAGACCCAATAGCGCAGGTATCGCGACTATCAATGCTGCCCATACATGTGGGAAGGCATCTGCCACGGGCTTTCGAGTGAACAGGCTTGGCATGCAGAATAATAGAATGAATGGAATCAGTGCCTTGTCAAAGTTGAAATACATTGAAAAAGGTGCACTCAGCGGGCCAACCTGCACCTTATCTAGGTATTTCAAGTTATTAAATCCCGGAATGTAATGCATGAACAGTAAAACTACAGAGATGAGTAGTAACACCTCAGTGATAATTCTGAATGTAGGATGTTTTTTGAGGTAAACGTGTGCTGTACCTAAACCAGCAATTACAATAAGCGCAGCAACTGCGGGAAAGGTAAGCACGTTAGTGCTGATCCCAACGATTAAAGCTAGAAATGCGATGGAAAATGCAATAATGCGACGTGTATCCAAAAGCGCCAATGAAACGGCAAGTAACGCCCAAGACATATAATTCCCTGTTATTTTTGGTGAATTAGACAAGTAGTCTAAAAAATAGACTTCAAATAAATTATGATGAGTTAAAATAACTCTGGGTCATTATAAAAAAAATTTAAAAAGTAGTCATTTTTTCATTGCGGAGGGGGATTTTCTGGCAGTTGCTATTTTTTAGTAAAAAGGTTCGAGTGAAAGCCCTCTTTCGACGTTAAATCGGGAGAGGACTTGCACTGATAGGGCGGCACTACAAAGACTGTTGGGAGATATCTTCGGTTTCATACCGATAAATATAGCCATCAGGAATAAATTTCAGGCGGTGAGTAATACATTCTGGCGCATCTTCCTGATGATGGGAAACAAACAGAAGTTGTGTATCACCATTGGCAATCATGATATCAATAAAACGCAGGACTAACTGACGATTGAGAGGATCAAGTCCCTGCAATGGCTCATCCAGAATCAATAAAGTGGGATGTTTCACCAAGGCACGGGCAATCAGAACGAGTCTTTGCTGTCCCCATGATAGGCTGTGAAATGGGCTGTTTGCGATTGTTTCAGAGAATCCCAACAAAGCCAGCCACTCATCAGCCAGTTGCTGCTGCTGATCTGAAACGGCCTGATACAGCCCGATGGAATCGAAGAACCCAGAGAGAATGACATTCCGAACGCAGGTACTGACACGATACTCAAGGTGAATGCTGTTACTGACATAACCAATGTGGCGTTTAATATCCCAGATGGTTTCGCCACTACCTCTCTGCCGGCCGAATAAAATCAGCTTATTGTTGTAACCTTGGGGATGATCGCCCGTAATCAGGCTGAGGAGGGTGGATTTCCCTGCACCATTTTCACCGATGATCTGCCAGTGTTCATCTGGATTTATTTGCCAGTTCAGACCATGCAGTATCGGTTTGTCATTGTACTGAACAACAACATTGCACATCGATACCCGTGGTTGATCTTCGGGGAGTTGCTCATCTGCACGGTATTCGTCTGTTTCAGGAAGATGAATGTCTTTTAGTGTTTCGCTGTGGGCTAACTGTGCCACGAGAGATTCTGACAGAATATTCTCTTTCTTCCCTGTCCGTGTCAGGTGGCAATCAGCCAGTACACCGATCTGTTCGATAAAATCAGGAATTTCATGGAATCGGGTCAGTATTAAAACCAACGTGATGCCTTTTGTTGCCAGCGATCTTAATAATTGGGACAGTTGATTCTGAGCATAAGTATCCAGCCCGTCGAAAGGTTCATCAAGGATGAGTAGATCGGGATTAGCCATTAATGTCTGACAAAGCAACACCTTGCGAACTTCTCCCGTCGAGAGATATTTGAATCGGCGTGAGAGCAAATCCTTGATACCAAAATACGCTGCCAGTTCAAGGCATAATTCATTATCTTTATGGTGGAGCTGAATCATCTCTGCGGCGGTACGCCCAGTATCTTCCTCATCTTCACTGAGCAAATCTGTATTGTTGCGTTGCCACTCTTCATCAATCAGTTGTTGAAGTTGTTCGAAAGAGAGGTGAACAGGTGTATTAAATGAACAATGGCGTTCACCTGCAAGTTGAATTAATTCATCCGACAGAGCACGAGCCAGAGAAGACTTCCCACTGCCATTTGCGCCGACAAACGCCCAATTTTCTCCAGAAATAATTTTCAGTGACGGCAGCCGCAGGGTACGGGTGTCACTTAAACGGAAACTACCTTGTGTTATTTGCAACTCAGACATTTCTATTCCTTTTTAAGCAACATCAACTAGAGGATCACCAGAAATAATCGGAATAATGTTCAATGTCAATGCGTAGCCGTCTGTTATTCATTAAGGGTGGCTCATTTTGGAAGGTGGTTACAGAATGCATCAGATGAGTTGTCATTCCCCCTGACACTTAGGTTTATCAGAGGGATGTACCATTAACACAGAGTTGCAATAATCACTTTATCGGCATTAAAGAGTGCGGTGACGAAATCATTAGGCTGAAGACCCGAACGCTCCATTTCCTGATTGGCTAGCGTAACGCAGAGTGATTCACCCCCATCAAGCGTCAGGATAACTTCACTGTGTTCTGTTCCTGTTTCAATCAGACTGACTTGGCCGGATAAGGCATTATCGAATGGCGTCGCTGTTACAGGCTCTTTGCTTAAGGTTATCCACGGTGCTTTAATTAATGCCAGCACTTCTTTCCCTTTTACCAGCTTCAGTCGGTTTGCGCTTTGCTCAGTCAGCGCGGCAGAGATCGATGTTTTGCCATCAGCCAGTAAGATACGGACATGTTGCTGGATATTCTCATGATCACGTTCGACTATCGTACCGAAAAATTGGTTCCGGGCGCTGGATTGCAACGAAAAACGGGAAATAGCCGCGAGCAGGCTATCCAGAGGCAGAGAATCCTCTTTCAGCACATCGAATGCCTTTTGTTGAATTCTTTCCAGTAGATCATAAAGTTGTAACAGGCGTTCGCCATAGTGCGTAAGTTGCGCCCCTCCGCCACCTTTGCCGCCAGTAGCACGTTCTACCAATACTTCATCTGCGAGATGATTCATTTCATTGATGGCATCCCAGGCGCTTTTATAGCTGATCCCGGCCTGTTTTGCTCCCTGACTGATAGAACCTGTTATTTTAATCTGCTTAAGCAATTCGATTCGCCGAGGATCAGCGAAAAGACGTTGCTGTAATTTGAGTATTAACAATATTTCGGCTTGCATAGTGATTCATTTCAGGCAAATATTTGAGAGTTTCTTACAGGATGACCGTAAGAATCGCACGTTTCGTCGGTTACTGTTACTTTTTTATTGTCTAGAATAGTGAGATCACCGCCTGTGTCATGAAGCACCGTTTTTCCATTAAGGAAAAATAACGCCGAATGTTGCACAGTTAATTTTTTGGCTGAATTATGGTCACTCATGATATGAGGTTTGCATGTTTGAGTTGATTGGAAGTATGGCGTTTGCGTTGATCATGGTTCCTGTTGTGATGGCACTGATTTTGGGGCTGATTTACGGGCTTGGCGCAGTGTTCAACGTTATTTCCAAAACAGGAAATACCGAACGGCAGCCTTGATCTGATTTTACCGTTAGTGTTTCTGTTACCCGGTTCTGCCGGGTAATTTCTTTTTCCCCTCATTACCTGTCCATCTGATTGAATTCCCGCTTACTGGCAACTTTTGTTTCCTTCCTGAACTGCAATTTCTGACTGGATTAACATAAAAGCTAAAAGTGGCTCACAAGTTGCCGATTAATCCCAGAATAGTATTTTCATTTAACGTTGTATCTTGTTATATACAGCGCACCATATTGGTTATCATAAGTGGAATACGAAATGAAAAAGAGCCTGTACCAATTGTTGACAGGGGCTGTGGTTTATTTTGCGCTGGTTGGGAATAGCTGGAGTGCAGAAAAAGTGACCGTTTTTGCGGCAGCGTCATTGACCAATGCACTTAACGATATTGCCGTTCAGTACAAAAAAGAACAACAGGGTGACATTGTTGCCTCTTATGCCTCATCGTCAACACTGGCACGTCAGATTGAGCATGGCGCCCCCGCTGATATCTTTGTTTCTGCTGATCAGCAATGGATGGACTATGTCGCAGGCAAAAAACTGATTGCTGACAATACTCGTCATACTTTGTTAGGTAATCAACTTGTCTTGATTGCACCCAAAGAGAGCAAGCTGGATAAAATCGACATCGATCGAGAAACAAAATGGAAATCTCTGCTGGCAGATGGGCGTCTGGCTGTAGGTGATCCCGATCATGTCCCTGTCGGCATTTATGCCAAAGAGTCGCTGCAATCTCTGGGAGCATGGGAAGTGGTCAATCCACTGATGGCACGTACTAACAATGTACGTAGTGGTATGGCGCTGGTAGAGCGGGCAGAAGTACCGTTGGGAATTGTCTATGGTTCTGATGCCGTTGCCAGCAAGAAAGTGAAAGTAGTCGGTATATTCCCATCAGAGAGTCATAAACCAGTGGAATATCCTATCGCAATTATTAAAGGTCATGAAAATCAGGCCGTCCGTGATTTTTATGATTATCTCAAAACCCCTGAAGCCGCAGTCATTTTCAAACACTATGGTTTCAGTCCACTGTAGGAACTGATCTTTTGGAGATGTTAAGTGAATATGAATGGCAGGCGATTTTACTGAGTTTAAAAATCTCAGGTATCTCGGTGTTATTCAGTTTGCCATTAGGGATATTGATGGCATGGGTTCTGGCTCGCTGCCAGTTTTTCGGGAAATCCCTGCTGGATAGCATTATCCATCTGCCGCTGGTATTACCGCCAGTGGTTGTAGGATATCTGCTGCTGCTCAGCATGGGGCGCCGTGGTGTCATCGGCGAATTTCTTTATGATTGGTTTGGCATCAGCTTCGCATTTAGTTGGACGGGAGCGGCGTTGGCTTCGGCAGTCGTGGCTTTTCCCTTGATGGTCAGAGCGATCCGGCTGGCGCTGGAAAGCATTGATCGTCGTCTGGAACAGGCAGCGCGTACATTGGGAGCTAGTTCGCTTAAGGTCTTTTTCACCATTACCCTGCCACTTTCATTGCCGGGTGTGATTGTCGGTGCTGTTCTGGCTTTTGCCCGTTCTCTGGGGGAATTTGGTGCAACAATTACGTTTGTATCGAATATTCCGGGGGAAACTCGCACCATTCCCCTTGCCATGTACACATTGATTGAAACGCCGGGCGCAGAAACGGCAGCGGCGCGTTTATGTGTGATTGCGATCGTGCTGGCATTGGTTTCATTGATGCTTTCCGAGTGGCTGACCCGTTGGGGCAGAAAACGTCTGGGGGCAGCATGTTAGAGCTGGAGTTTGAGCAACGTCTGGGTAACCTGCACATGCAGGTCGATACCACTCTGCCAACAGAAAGCATTACGGCTATATTTGGGCTTTCCGGCGCGGGCAAAACGTCTCTGATCAATGTTATTGCCGGGTTGAGCAGGCCACAGAGAGGCCGGATTGTCCTGAATGGCCGCACTTTGGTGGATATAGAGCAGAAAATCTTTCTGCCGCCGGAAAAACGCCGGATGGGTTATGTTTTTCAGGATGCCCGCCTTTTTCCTCATTATTGCGTTAAGGGCAACCTGCAATACGGTATGTCGCCAGACATGAAACCACAGTTTGACAACATCATTGGCTTACTGGGCATTGAACACTTACTGTCACGTTTTCCCATGACCTTATCCGGCGGGGAAAAGCAGCGGGTAGCGATTGGACGGGCATTACTGACCGCGCCCGAAATCTTGCTGATGGATGAGCCGCTGGCTTCGCTGGATTTACCCCGCAAGCGTGAATTACTGCCGTATCTCGAAAAACTGTCCGCCGATGTCAAAATTCCGCTCCTGTATGTCAGCCACAATTTGGATGAAATTCTGCGATTGGCAGATAACGTGATTGTAATGGACAAGGGGAAAGTCAGAGCGACAGGCACATTGGAAGAAGTCTGGTCAAACAGCATATTACGCCCGTGGCTGCAAAAAGAGAGCCTTAGCAGCATACTGACCGTCTCTGTCATGGAGCATCATCAGCGTTATCATATGACAGCGGTGGCGGTAGGAGATAAAGCTCTCTGGTTGCCTAAAATGGATGCGGCTCCGGGTACAGATCTGCGTATTCGTGTTGATGCATCGGACGTTTCTCTCGTTTTGGAACCCCCGAAAGTCAGTAGTATTCGTAATACCTTGCAGGTTAAAGTCATTGAATTTTTCGAAGATGATGGTCAGGTTGATGTCAAGCTGGCATTGCGTGAATATTTCCTATGGGCGAGAATTACCTCTTGGGCGCGGGAAGAACTTAACCTGCGGTCAGGTCAATGGCTGTATGCGCAAATAAAAAGCGTTTCGCTGAATCAACCTTTATAATACATACTGCATAAATTGAAGGAGCGCGGTTGTCTGGCGCTCCGTTTAATTTGATTTAACCGATTTAAAGCACGTATTTTCGAATCACTTCAGCGATGCCAGGCTGGGTATTATCCCGCGTAACAATATCGGCATGCTCTTTGACTGCGTCAGCCGCATTTTCCATAGCAACGCCCAAACCAGCCGTTTCCAGCATGCTGATATCATTAAAATTATCACCGAAAGCAATCACTTCTTTCATGGATATGCCTTGTGACTCAACCCATTGCTTCAAGCGCATCCCCTTGCTATTGCCTTTTTTGGTAATATCCACTTGATCAACCCACGACCATTCGCACTCAAGACCGACTTTTTCCTCAATCTGTTCACTGATTTCACGCAGTTTCACCACATTTGGGGAGCTGGTGGCAAATTTCCAAATGCAATTCACATTATAGATGGCGTCTTGAAAGCTATTGACCTGCTGGAGATTGGGGCGTTGATGTTCAGGCAGAGAATCAGACCATGCCAGCGTGCGTGATATAGTGTCATGAAATTGATATAAAATGGCATCATCGACATACATCAGATGCTGAATTTCCGTTCCTTGCAAATAAGAAAGCACCTGAACGGCTTCTTGGGTGGAAAGGGGGTTGGAATCCAGAACTTTCTTTGCATGGTAATCATATGAATAAGTCCCATTGCAGCAAATAGCCGGAGTATCGAGTTGTAGTGCTTGATAGAACGGATGGATAGCGACATGATGGCGGCCAGTGACAATCAAAACCTTAACACCAGCTTGACGGGCTTCATTCAGGGCAGCTAGTGATTCTGGCAAAATACGTTTTTGTGGATCAAGCACTGTGCCGTCGAGATCCAGCGCGATAACGCGATATGACATGGTAGGCCTCTAAATTGTCGATGATATAAGCAAATATTATACGGTAACAAAATATAATTAAACCGTCATGCGATCAGTTTAACAAACACAATTTTTCACGAATCGTTACAGATCAATGAAATGGTGATGAAGCATTAAGGAGAGAAAATGAAACAGGTGGTTTATACAGCCAGCCCTAATAGTAGTCAGATTCACGTATGGTCGCTGAATATTGTAGGGGAACTCTCACTTCTCCAGACAGTGAATGTGCCTGGCGAAGTGCAGCCAATGGTGGTTAACCCTGATGGCAAACACTTATATGTGGGAATTCGCCCTCAGTTCAGTATCGTCACTTATGCAATCGGGTTCGATGGACGGCTCGAACAGCAGGCCATTGCGCCGTTGCCGGGTAGCCCTACGCATATTTCTACGGATAGAGCGGGGCGTTTTTTATATTCTGCTTCCTATGGTTTCAACAAACTCAGTGTTCACCCTATTGATGAAAACGGCATTGTCAAAGCACCTGTCCAGATCGTGGAAGGCCTGCAAGCACCCCATTCTGCCAATATTGATCGGGAAAACCGCCAGTTACTGGTTCCATGCCTGAAAGAAGATCACATCCGCATTTTCAATTTGGATGAGCAGGGTTATCTGATAGAAAACCGGGCGGATGAAATCAGTACAGTAGCAGGAGCAGGCCCACGTCATATGGTTTTTCATCCTGAAAAATCGGCGATTTATTGTATCAATGAGCTAGATGCGACTGTAGATGTTCTGCGTAAATGGGACAAATACCGCATTGTGCAATCTGTTGATTCATTAATGGCTGATTTTTCTAGTGTTCGCTGGTCTGCGGATATCCACATGACACCGGATGGTCGCCACCTTTATACCTGTGAGCGTTCAGAGAGCCTGATCAGCCATTTCCGCGTTTCAGAAGATGGCTATCACCTGACATTAGTTGGAAATTATCCGACAGAAAGTCAGCCTCGTGGTTTTGCGATTGACCACAGCGGCAGCTTCCTGATTGCCTCAGGGCAGAAATCAGATCATATTTCAGTGTCACGTATTGATAAATATTCTGGAAAATTAACGCAATTAGCACGTTATCCAGTGGGCAAAGGCCCGATGTGGGTGACGGTGCTGGCATTGTAAACTTGAGCCGCGCTATTTTTAGCGCGGCAATATTTTCCCTTTATCTTTCAAGTTGCTGCTTTGTTGGCTGTAACTTGAAATTTATTAGGTATAAAAATTGAATTATGAAATAACCAATTAATACAGTTTCATATTAAACTAAATGAACCAACGCCTGATATTACCATAGGTACAGGAATAATTGCATTAGGTCTATATACAGAAACTAAATCGCCCAAATAAATATTTCCATCAAAAAGACGGATGAAAATATTCTGTTGATTAATGTAAAGTTGGATGGTCAGTTGTACGTTTATAATAGATCTAACATTATGTACTGTGCCTGCGAAATAAAAATTATTCCAATTAATAATTGGAATAATATGCCCGGCATTAACATATCCATTAAATTTAACCCGCTGACCAACATTTGGCGCATACCCAATTATAGCCGAATGGGATGATATTTGGATAAAAGGATAACTTCCATATTGTTGGAATGTATTAAGATTAAAACTTCCACTAATATATTCTATCAGACCAGCACCATAACCCGTTGATGAAATCACGTTGGGATTTTTTACAAACAAATGGGCTAACTCAGGTATTTCTCTTGCAACAGTTGAGTGGTGTGATATTTCCTTTTCATGCATCTCCTTAGATAATGAAAATGTAGCTTGCATTTCTTCGTTAGAAGGCATAATTGATTTTTCGTCGCTCATAATACATTCCTCTTTTACTTTAATTAACATGATGATTGATTGGAATATATCAGGAAATTTACCTGTAAGTCATAGAATATACTTGTCGGCGGTAAATAATATTTATCAGTGAGCGTCTTTTGATAATGCCTTTATTATTTTTGGTTTTTTATTAATAATATGATAATTAAAATATAGAGAATGATAAATAAGGCCAGCATGTTATTAATGCTGGCTTTATTTTTTAAATTATTACATCATTAATTGCATTTGTCAGTTTAGATAATTGCTCAGACCGAATAATGTAAGGTGGCATTAAATAAATTAACCGGCCAAATGGCCTGATCCAGACACCATGCTGTACAAAGCGGCGCTGTAGCGAAGCCATATCAACGGGCTGTTTCATCTCTACGACCCCAATCGCACCCAATACCCGAACATCTTTGACGGTAGTGTGTGATTTCAAAGGGAGCAATTCTACTTTTAACTGAGCCTCAATGGATTGAATGCGCGGTTGCCACTGACTATCAGAGAGCAATTTCAGATTGGCGCTGGCAACGGCGCAAGCCAGAGGATTTCCCATAAACGTCGGGCCGTGCATAAAACAGCCGGCTTCGCCTTGACTGATAGTTTCAGCTACATGGCGAGTGGCTAATGTTGCCGATAATGTCATATAACCGCCCGTCAAGGCCTTGCCCAGACACAAAATATCCGGCTCGATCTGTGCATGCTCGCAGGCGAATAGTTTGCCCGTTCGCCCAAATCCAGTGGCGATTTCATCGGCAATCAGCAAGATCTGGTATTCATCACACAGTTTACGAACCTGACGCAGATATTCAGGATGATAAATACGCATCCCACCTGCGCCCTGCACAATCGGTTCCAGAACGACAGCCGCGATTTCATTGTGGTGTTGGAGCAATAACTGCCGGAACGAAGTGATATCCTCAGGTTGCCACTCACCCTCAAACCGAGATTGTGGTGCATCAGCAAACAGATGATTAGGGAGATAACCTTTATACAGGTTATGCATCGAATTGTCGGGATCACAGACAGACATGGCACCGAAAGTATCACCATGATAGCCATGACGCAGGGTCAGGAATCTGTGGCGTTTTTCTCCTTTGGCTTGCCAGTATTGCAGCGCCATTTTCAAGGCAACCTCTACAGCGACAGATCCTGAATCCGCCAGAAAAACACACTCCAGTGCGGCAGGCGTCATTGCGACTAATTGCTGACATAATTCAATGGCGGGAGGATGGATGATACCGCCAAACATCACATGAGACATCCTGTCAATCTGCGACTTTGCTGCTTCATTGAGCACAGGATGATTATAACCGTGGATCGCCGCCCACCATGAAGACATGCCATCGATCAGCCTGCGGCCATCTGACAGCTCCAGTTCAACTCCGGCGGCTGAAACCACAGGATAAGTGGGGAGTGGATGGGTCATTGATGTATATGGGTGCCAGATATGGCGTAGGTCAAATTCAAGATCGGAAGGATTCATAATAAGTTTGTTGTAAACCTTTCTTGGTTCATTTTGGTTGACATGATAGCGGCGTTATTTAAACTGACAACATTTTTCCACATTGGAGGATGTTATTGTGAGTGAGCGTCAGCAATGGACGGTCAAACAGGCTCAGGCTTTGTTTGATCAACCTTTTTTCGAATTGTTATTTCAGGCACAGCAGGTACACCGTGAACATTTTGATCCGCAACAAGTACAGGTCAGTACGCTTCTTTCAATAAAAACCGGCGCCTGTCCAGAAGACTGCAAATATTGTCCGCAAAGCTCCCGTTACAAAACAGGCTTGGAAAAAGAGCGGTTGATGGAAGTTGAGCAAGTCATCGAATCTGCGCGCAAGGCCAAAAATGCCGGTTCAACCCGTTTCTGCATGGGAGCAGCATGGAAGAACCCCCACGAGCGTGATATGCCGTATCTGGAGACAATGGTCAAGGAAGTTAAAGAATTAGGTATGGAAACCTGTATGACTCTGGGGATGTTGAATCAAACTCAGGCACAGCGTCTGGCAGAGGCTGGTTTAGACTATTATAACCATAACCTGGACACCTCTCCGGAATTTTACGGCAATGTCATCACCACTCGCAGCTATCAGGATCGGTTGAATACGTTGGGAAATGTCAGGGATGCGGGCATCAAAGTCTGTTCTGGTGGCATCGTCGGTCTGGGAGAACAAATCCGTGACCGTGCGGCTCTGCTGGTGCAACTGGCGAATTTGCCGAAGCCACCGGAAAGTGTGCCTATTAATATGCTGGTGAAAGTAAAGGGAACCCCGTTGGAAAACAACGATGATGTTGATCCTTTCGACTTTATTCGCACCATTGCTGTGGCTCGGATCATGATGCCAGCATCCCATGTTCGTTTATCCGCAGGACGTGAGCAGATGAATGAGCAGACGCAAGCGATGTGCTTTATGGCGGGTGCTAACTCCATTTTTTACGGCTGCAAATTACTGACCACGCCAAACCCGAATGAAGACAAAGATCTGCAACTGTTCCGCAGACTGGGCATCAATCCTCAACAGACTCAGACAGCATTTGGTGACAATCAACAGCAGCAGAATCTGACTGAAGCCATCATCAATAATGTTGATTACGAACAATTCTATAATGCGGCAGTATAATGAACTGGTCAGACACGATTTCCCGACGATTGACCGAACGTCGGGGAACATCTCTATGGCGTAGCAGACAAGTCCATCTGGGTTCAGATGGGCGTTTATTACACACTTCAGACGGTCAATACCTGAACTTTTCCAGCAACGACTATCTTGGGCTGAGTCAGCATCCCCAGATTATTGCTGCCTGGCAGCAGGGAGCTGAACAATACGGCGTAGGCAGTGGAGGTTCGGGGCACGTTACAGGTTACACCGCCGTTCACCACACATTGGAACAGCAATTAGCGGAATGGTTGGGTTATTCCCGCGCCTTACTATTCATTTCTGGCTATGCGGCCAATCAAGGTGTGATAGCGGCTTTGATGGAAAAAGACGACCGGGTTATTGCTGATCGCCTGAGCCATGCTTCGCTGATAGAAGCCGCCATGCACTCTCCCGCACAGTTTCGACGTTTTCTGCATAACGACCCAAATTCCCTGAAGCAGAATCTGGCAAAAGATTGTGCGGGTAAAACTCTGGTAGTGACGGAAGGTATTTTTAGCATGGATGGGGATTGTGCGCCGCTTGCATCCCTTGCTCAGCAAACAAAATCTACGGGCAGTTGGTTGATGGTAGATGATGCCCACGGCATCGGGATTCACGGTGAACAAGGGCGGGGCAGTTGCTGGGCGCAGAATGTCAAACCCGAAATTTTGATTGTCACCTTTGGTAAGGCGTTCGGATTGAGTGGGGCGGCGGTACTGTGTGATGAACAAACCGCAGAATACCTGATCCAGTATGCCAGACACTTAATTTACAGCACCTCCATGCCACCCGCACAGGCGGTGGCACTGTCTGAAGCGGTACGGCAAATTAAGGAAGGAGATGAATTACGTCAGCGATTACAAAACAACATCAGATATTTTCGCCGCGAAGCACATCATTTGCCTTTTACCCTGATGGATTCAGAGACGGCCATTCAGCCTTTGATCATTGGTGACAATGAACGCTGTATTGCCCTATCCCATACGCTAAGACAGCAAAAAGTGTGGGTAAAACCAATTCTCCCGCCAACGGTTCCACTGGAAAGTGCCCGCCTGCGCATCACACTGACGGCGAGCCATACACAACAGGATATTGAGATATTACTGGAGGCGTTGCATGGATCTGGCTGTTAAGGCCGTTGACAAGCAGGCGATTGCAGGCGCTTTTGGGCGCGCCGCTTCTCGTTACGATACGGCTGCTAAATTGCAACAGCAAACAGGTGAATACCTGATGGAACTGGCGCAGGCAGAAAATCTCGGTATTCGGGTATTGGATGCAGGCTGTGGAACGGGGTTTTTCAGTGCGCGCTGGAAGCAGCAGGGTAAGCAGGTTATCGCACTGGATTTGGCTTCTGGTATGTTAAATCATGCGCAGGAGCAGCAAGTTGCCGATCACTACCTGCAAGGGGATATTGAGCACTTGGGGCTGGCGGATAATAGTGTAGATATCTGTTTCAGTAATTTGGCTGTGCAGTGGTGTAATGAACTGCCATGTGCACTGCAAGAATTCTATCGGGTTACCCGTCCCGGTGGCCTCATTTTATTCTCCACTCTTGTGCAAGGTTCACTGTGCGAGCTGGAAGCGGCGTGGGGTCAAGTTGACACGTATCGGCATATCAACCAATTCCTGCCCTTACAAGCCATCACTGACGCGTGCCAAGCCTATCGGCACAAGATAATAAGCCAACAATATTGCCAATATTACCCGCAACTGCTGTCTTTGCTGAACTCGCTGAAAGGAATAGGGGCTACGCACCTTCATCATGGTCGCCAACATGGACTTATGACCAGAAAACGCCTGAACACTCTGGCTGAAGCGTATCCACGGAATAATGAGGATTACCCATTAAGTTATCAGATTGCTTTTGGAGTTATTTACTGTGACAAATAAATATTTTCTTACCGGAACCGACACCGAAGTCGGTAAAACTGTCGTCAGTTGCGCGTTGCTGCAAGCAGCAAATAAGCAAGGATATCAAACCGCAGGTTACAAACCCGTGGCATCGGGCAGTGAGATCACCTCAGAAGGAATACGCAATGGAGATGCACTGGCCTTACGGCGCAACAGTTCCGTGTCTTTGACTTATCAAGAAGTCAACCCACTGGTATTTGTTGAGCCGACATCTCCCCATATTGTGAGTGCCGCACTTAATCAGCCGATTGAGTTTGAGGTGATATCACAGGGTTTGGAAAGATTGACGGCAAAATCTGATTGGATTTTGGTTGAAGGTGCAGGCGGTTGGTATACACCTTTGTCGGAAAATACCACTTTTGCTGATTGGGTGATTCAGGAAGAACTGCCTGTGATTTTGACAGTGGGAGTCAAACTGGGATGTATTAACCATGCGGTATTGACGGCAAAAGCGATTCAACATTCTGGACTGAGGTTGGCCGGTTGGATTGCCAATGAAATTGAACCCGCGGGTAAACGTCAGACAGAATATTTGGCGACGTTGGAACGGATGATCCCCGCACCTTTATTAGGGATTATCCCCCACTTAAGCGAATCGAGTGATAACAATAATATCGGAGAATATATAAATATTGATTTATTGGTTAACTAATTGTTTACTTGGCATCAGTTAAAATGGATAAGTAGGCCGTTGGTGAAGTGGGTATTCAGGTATGGAAAGCCCTTAATTTCAACAACGATTGAGCTATTTTTGAGCAATAAATAGTGCGATTCAATGCTAAAATAGCATGAAAATATTCCGCTACTGAAGAAATTTATCAAAGGGGATAACTCCGTAACTTCCCATGCCTAATAGGGTTTGCTGAGTTATCCACTATTCCTGTGGATAACCTTGTGCATTAGTTTTATAAAAGTACTCTCACACAAGATAATACGCGGCCTGCGCAAGATTTGCTGTTATTCTCTCCTCTGATATTTTTTTTATCAGAATCAGTTGATTATATAAAATCAATCCCTTTCAGCTCGCCTTTGTGATTCAGTGCTATATCATTTCAGTCGCTAATACAAAAATGGGAAAAACCAAAACAAATATCTGGGGATAAAAATAGTCACGTCGGGTGTTAATTAAAAGTTAATATCACGATAAGGTTATTTTGGTTTCTTTTACCAAAACTCGACATGCTTCCTTTGCAATAAAAACAATATTATTTTATTAACTCACTTGAAGCTGGTTTTTTATCCAGTATTATAAGTGAGTTTGGGTCGGTATTTGGATGTACAGGGTTTTTTTGTTGTAACTGATATCAGGTGGAAGTAGAGCATGAGCAAAGAAACGAGCAAAGTATTCAAGTAACTTTATTTGTCAAGTACTTGGAGTGGGGTTTGTATTTAACTACTTAAAAAACAATTAATTATATTGAGATTGTAGAGGTATTTTTTAGACTATTGTAATAAGTGGCGATAAAGTGGCGATAGGATGCTCCCTCTTTCAAAGCTATTGAGTTCGCTTATACAATCAGAGTCGTACACGCAGAAAACGATAACCATAGTAATCACTCATTAATGCAATAAATTTCAGTATCGCTTCCTCTTCAAAGCCGTACCACCACTGAACCCTTTAACATGATGCGGCTTTGCCCTTTGATCCATTAACCCACGTAAAATAGAATTTTTTCTTTAATATCAATGTAGTGATGTCTTCCCCGCGATCCACCTTTGATCCAAAAACTGAAATTTCCTGAAAATCTTTTCACACTTTTCAATTTGCGATTTCTCTCACGCCGCCTGTGCTGGCGCGCTCTGGCGGTTCCCTTTGTCGGATTTTAAAACTGAAATAATTTTTTGATCCAAAACGTGCAGGCGGGTGCGGTGTAGTGCGTTTTACGTCAGGTTTACGTTTATTTCGTGGGGATTGTGCAGCATAGGAGCGATGCAGGGACGCGATCCAAATTAAACACAGATGGTCAGTGAGTTGATGAGTGAATGGTGCTGTGTGTGTCTGATTACGTTTGTGGAGAGGTAGAAAATTATAAGCCTCAGTGGGCTTGATCGTGAGCAGTAAATGTAAGGCCATCGGGGGGTTAACCCGATGGCCTCAGCTACGTTTCCGTTATCTATTACAAAAATGCACGGATCAATTCTAAAAGCGCAACTAAAGCTTTGAGAACGATGATAGCAGTGTCAATAAAGCCTTTGAATGCTTTCATCCGCTTGCTCCTCATTTAGGGAGCGCGATTTACCCAACCGTTGCCTTTACACTGCCTGTCCGGTTGGCTTTCATCAGCGTTGGCTTGAGAATGGCGCGCCCTGGCCAAGGCACTGAGCCAGCACCACCTGTACTCAGCCAGGGCTTTAATACGTCCCGCAAATTAGCAAGACGCTGAATTCCTTTTCTTCTATATATACTGCGCGCGGCCAGTTCGCTTGTCTAACCAACAGAGTAGATTATAAGTTGATTTTAAAATCATTCAATCAATTAACGTGATAGATAGGAAGAAACAAAAAAACCAACTGGTGAGGTTGGTTTTTTTGTTTTTACTTTTGATGAGTCGTCTTTCACAGTGCTATTTACGTGGTTGGTAGCCTCGACTATAGCGCGACATTCTCAAGCCAACATCGTCAGTCTAATACCTATAGCATTAAATATCAACCTATGGTATGGCGTAGAGGATCTCACACAAATAAACGATATTCACCCAATCACTGGCGAATATTTCTGTTTCAGTCCATCCGATTTATCAGCCGTGTTCCTTATCGCGCTGGCGTTCTCCGGTGTACCTGTGTTGTGATGGGTATGCGCGGCGGTCAGTTCGGCCAACTCCTTGACCACGCCAAGGGTGTCTAGCATCAATTGCATGACGTTGATTTGCTGGCTGCCTACCCACACCACGGGCGCGACTATCTCTTGCTTTACTCCGGCAATGCTCTGCTTAAGCAAGCCGATTTTCTCAATCAGTTTCTGGCCGACGTCGATAGTGGCGTCTTTCCCCACGCTGGCGAGGTAGTTCGATGAGGCCAGACTGTGGTCGCCGTCTGTCACCTGCTGGATAGCGCCCGCCAGTAAGGTAGACGTTCCCAAGACCGTAGTTTTATCCGTGGCCTGTACCGTGGTTTCCCGTGCAACGACGGTGCGAGTTTCCGTGTCTGCCCTGACTTCACGGTGCATGGACGATTCATTAATGGTCTGGTCAGTCTGCCTAATCCAGCTCCCCTCCTGCGTCACCCGCTGCGAGACTTCCGCCCGCTGTTGCTGCAATTGTTCACCGGGCTTGATATCGGGCAGGGTATTGCCCTGACTCAACGTTTGGCGGATAAACGGCTTGTCCGGGCGTCCACCTTCGAAAGCAATCTCAACCCGCGTACCGATAGGCGGATACTGGAACATGCCCGCTTCACCGCCCGCCATCGGCAGGGGCAGCGGAACGGCACGGTAAACAGGGGCGGCGGCGTCTCTTCCGTCATCATCCAGCAATTGCACATCAACGGCATAGCGCGGCCGGAAGGGATCGGAGATATCGCCGCTGGCCGTGTTTTCGGTGTGTGCTTCAATACGGGCGAATTGAGGCAAATGCAGCCCGGCCGATAATTCGGGGTAAGCGGCGTCAATCTGGCGCTGCATCGGCGTTTTGCTTTCCGGCTGGCCTGTCAGTTTGTTGATGGCTTCCCATGTAATGACCATATTTTCATTGTTCAGGTTGACCTTGTTCAGCCGCTGCTGATTGACCACCACGCCGGGGCGCAGGGATTGGATCATGGGCAGGGTCATGGCATTGCCTGCGGACTGATGTTGGCTGAATTCATTCGGGATCTTGACGGGCTTTCCGGCAAACATCGAATGCGCCCAGCTCCCCAGATAAACCGACCCATCCGGCAACTGCTGCCAGATATAGTCCTCAATGGAAAAAACCTGTCCCAGACTCGCCAATAGCTGATAGCCCGTGCCATTATGCGTGTAATGCGGGACAGGCTTATCCGTATAAGGCGCATCCGGTAAGGTGAACGTCAAGCCGCTATGCGCTTGCAACCAGTCCGTCATCTGGCGCAGGGTCGGATGCTGAAAAGAGCATGGCCACAATCGGTCAAACACGCCGACCAGCTCACGCACAAACAGGCGTTGATAGCCGTTCTGGGCAGGCTGCGAGCGCTCCACATAGCCCGTAAACCAGCGTAATATTAAATCGGTGTAACCGACATCCAGCCTCACCAGTTTTCCGGTGTAATCGGTGCCCGTCTCTGCCGTGATAAACCCCCGGCCACAGGATGACAGTTCCAGCATGAGATTGGCATCGACCAAATGAACGGCATCACCGGATAACGACAATCGGTTAAGGGGTTTCATCGGCTGCCCCTATTTTGTCATTAATCGGCTTTAAGACCTCACGCTCAAACCAGCTTAACTGTTCGGGTTCTTCCTTGGCGGCTCCGGCTCCCTGCCTTGTCTGTTTCTTGGACTGAATAGTGCCGACTGCGCGGGCATCGCGTTTTTCGGACACCGACAAATGTTCCCGCAAGGTAAATGTGACCTGCCAGGCCTGTTTACCGTCTACCTTACTGGCATCAAGGGTACTGGTGAATGTCCCGATGCGAAAGTTAATGGCCTGTGCGGTCAGGTTGGCGACGCGGTAGCGTTTCAGGTTGCCGTTCTCTTTGGCTTCCGCCAGAGCAAACAGCCGGGCAAAGGTCTTCTGTTCGGTAAAGGGAATAATCCCCGTGATGCGCAATTCTTTCGGTTTAATGCCCTGCTCTGCCACCGCCGTGCTGGATGACTGGCCGCTTTGGTCAGCATCCTGAAACATCATCGACGGCGTGACGGTCAGGCTTTTTAACGGGATGGCCTCGCCATCAAGGGCGAGGGTGATAATCTGGCTCATGCGATAGCATCCTTTCTAACGGGCTGATGTCATCCCCGACAAACAGTGTCGCCAACGTGTAAACGGCATCGGGTTCGGGGATGTCCTTGTGCATCTTTTCGGCCAACAATGCGCCGTTCCCTTTCCCGGAGAACGTCCAGACGCGGGCTGATTTATCCTTGATCCCGTTTAAGGTATCCGTCACGTGTTGCAAGGCGTTCTGTCTTGCCGTGGTAAACCCGCTTAATTGTGATTTTAATCCCGCCAGACTACTGCCCGCGCTGGCTTGGGCTTTGGCCTGCTCTATCCGTTGTGCATTGACGGCCAAGCGGCTGGTCGATGTTGACAGCGGTTGAGGCAGCGGTAAACCGCCGCCCTGTTTGCCCGGCAGTTGCATTTTGGTTGCTGCCAGACTGTCTGCGGTTTTTGCCATGCGCGTGACCTGAAAAAAGACGGGCAACGGTAACACCGATGAAAATTGCGTGAGGCTCTGCATAAATTCATCGTGGGTCTTGGCGCAGATCATCAGCACAACGGCGTTCAGGTTCTCAGCCCCCATCAGCTTATTTGACAGGTAATGAAGGGCGTTGGCCGGACTTAAGTAACTGCCACTGTCTGCCTGCTGCCCGACACCATAAATAAACGGGTGTACAGGCACGATAGCGGCCGATAGCCCCGATAGGGTCGGGGACAGTTGCAGGGTTTTACGCTGCCATCGCATCACTCTGGTTGCTCCGGCCAATCAATATGAGAGGCGATAGCACAATCTACCCGGTTGAGTAGCACCCTGTAGCGGCGCCATTGGGTTAATGTCGATTTTTCTGCATCAGTCGCCAACCCTAAATCAACGGCATCCTGAAAAATATCAATTTTTTCTTTGGCAATCTTTATCAAATGCTGCTTTTTGGATTCCGCACCGCGTTGCAATTCCTTTGATGTGGGGGGCGGGATATCTGCCCATACGGGCAAGCCATCATCGTCAGCAATCAACATCTTACCTTCTGGCGGTGTTGAAAATTCAAGATACGTTTCTTCACTGACTTCTATACCGTCATCCGGCCAAGAACCGGCATCAATATAACGTAACTGCAACTTAACCGGATAAAATGAATTTGTTTTAGCACTGTATACGTACATATTAATACCCTATTGCGATGAAACTGACACCTGCGATTGCAGCCGAAAAATTAGTACTGATTGACACCCGCATATGCGATTGACTGATAGCCACTCCATAGGCCGACAAGACATCAGCTCCCCCGTTCCTCGATTCTGAGCGGGCGGTAACGACCAATGACGTACATTTATTAGGGAATGTGACCGGGAATTTTTCGGTGACAACCTCATTATCACCGACTGAAACCGTACCAAATTGGACAATCATTCCTGTATCACCACACTCCCACCATCCATCATTTGATTTGAGCGCTGAACTTTTAGTGATGTCCTCTAACCTAGCCAACGTTCCTGTTTCTTGTGGGAATCCGAGGACATAAATATTGTCACCTCGTGCATTTCTCTGATACAAATAGAGGTCAGGCGTATCATTGTTAAAATCGGCTTCAAACGCCAAATAATCACTGTTGCTATTGGGTTGCATAAAATTAACGCGGGGGTAGCCCCCTTTAATAACAACAGTTGAATCGCTCCCACGAGCAAAATTGTTAGCCACCCACAGCTTGGGCGCCGCATTGTCTGCAACTTGCTTTGTTCCCGCCAGACCGTCAGAAATGTCATCTAAAGTAGCCAGCATCCCTGTTTTCTTAGGAAATCCGAGGACATAAATATTGTCTCCCTGCGCATTCCGTCGATATAAATAGAGATCACGCGTATCACTGTTAAACGCCGCCTCAAACGCCAAATAATCACTGTTGCTATTGGATTGCATAAAATTAACGCGGGGATAATTTCCCTGAATAACAACGGATGAATCGTTCCCACGGGCAAAACCCTCTGCCACCCATTCCCTTGGTGCTGCATTTTCCGCTAATTCTTTGGTGTCAGCCAAACCGCTATTAATGTCATCCAGCGTAGCCAGCATTCCCATTTTTTTAGGAAATCCGAGGACATAAATATTGTCACCTTGTGCATCCCGACGATACATATAAAGGTCACGTGTATCACTGTTAAAATCCGCTTCAAAGGCCAAATAATCACTGTTGATATTGGATTGCATAAAATTAACGCGGGGGTAACTCCCCTTAATGACGACGGATGATTCATCGCCACGGGCGAAACTACCCGCTACCCATTTCTTGGGCGCATAATCTTGTTTAACCTTGCCTAATTCTTCATCCAGTTCAGCAAGGTCACGATCACTCAACGTCCCTTTAGGACGCAAATCTGAAATATCACCGTTATTATCAATATTGGCAACCGCAAAAACATAATGCGGATACCCTGCCGCATCGATGTAATTTTGCAATTCATTGGCGACGGTGATTTGCCCAGCGGTTTTCCACTGACTGACAAGATTCCCCTGATAACTAAAATCGGCATACACACGGGTATTGCGTTGACTGTTAAGCGTCTGGTCAAACTCCAGCATCCCACGCAAGCCGCCCACATAAGCCAGCCCTTTTTTTACAAGGTACTGCTCACCGTGGCGCACCACAGCAAAGCCATCGCCGAAAAACGCCGCTTCGCCGTAACTGTCAATATTTATCAGGCGTTGCATTTCGTCAATGCCCGTCAACCGTGCAGTAAAATCAATCTGCCATGTTTCCGCCGTGGTCGTGATGGCGGTCTCTTTGGCCGCTCCTTCAAACTCCAGTAAAAAAGAGCGGGTCAGGACATTGCCCTGTAAGCCGTTTGCCGTCTTGATTTTCTTCTGGGTTGGCGCATGGGTGATCATACCAATCACACCAGAAGCCGAGTTGAGCAAACCAATCCAGTTAAAATCAAAACTGCCCACTTCCGTTCCCAACGTGACGCTGTAGGCCACGGCGTTCTCACTGGCGAGTCCGGTTTTGTTCACCGCCTGACGATGCACAATATGATTGTCGGCGGGCAATTTCTCATCACGATTGATGGCCTGCGCAGGATCTAAATCCGGCACGTAAGCAAAGACAAATTCATCAAGTACCACCGGGTTTCCCGCTGCGGTCTGTTGTGCCTTCCATTTTTCAAAGTCTGTCGTAATTACTGAAGACATGGTATTTCCTTATAATGAGGCACCGTAGGTCACATTCGGTGCGCTATTTTCCTTTAAGCGGGCATTCTCACAGACGGATTCGCCCGATAGATGCCCCACTCTTAACAATAATGGCTGTATCGGCATGGCCGCGTAATAACAGCAGTAATCTGCGCCCACGCTGCCCACACGCATCAGTAATTGATTTTTTGCGATCACTTCAAAACGGTAGCGGCGGCAGGTGCGGCCATACTGACGGATGATGTTCATCAGCAAATCGGGATTTTCGGCTATCTGGCCGTCACTGACGCGCAGGATAATCACATCCCAATCAATTTCCGGCTGGCGCTCCAGCAATTCGACATAGCCCACGCCCAGACGCTCAAAGATGGCAATGAAACCTGCGATGCTGCCTGCGTCTCTGGCGTTGATAAAGGCGTACTTCACCCGCTTGCGAAACAACGGCAGCGGTTCGCCGTTAAAGCGCTGGATATCCCGCTGGTACGCCAGCATCGACAAGAGCGCCGCTGCACAGGTTTCCGCGTCCAGTTGTGCCAACGGCCATGTCAGCCAGTCATAGACACTTAGCCAGAATGCCCGCGCCGCACGGAGCAGCTTGGCAGGCTCCCCCTTATCCATCCATGAGGGCAGCGCCAGCCGTTTCAGGCGTTCCCTGAATTCAGACATCCTTCACCTCCACCGACAGCGATTGCAGCCGTGGCACACTCAACTCACTGAGGATGTCACCCAATGAAAAAGTCAGAGATTCAATCTCGCTGAATTCGCGGTGTATCTCGCGTCCCAAGTTGGAAAAAGAAAAACGCGAGTACGGCCATGTTTTCTTCACTGGATAATCAGTGTTTTCCCGAAAAGCGCAGCGAATAAGGTTGCCCACGTCTGTTTTCAGTCTGGCTATCTGTTCCTGACTGTAGTTCGCCAAGTGCCCGACAAAGAGTGTCACGGTCAGCGCATGATGGGTTTCCGGCATCGGCAAACACTGCATATCATCCCCGTGCCCATGATGCCCCTGATTGGTGATGTAATCGTTCACCGCCTCAATAAACGGCTGGCTGATGACGCCCGAATCCAGTAATAAATACGCATTGGCGGTTCCCGCGCCACGGGGCGCGTCATGCAGGAAGAAAATACGGTCAATGCTCAAGCCTGCAACAGTGGCAATCATCCCCCGATAAACCGCGTCCGTGTGATAATTCCCCACCAAGTTATATTGGTTGCGGCAACGGTCGCGCAAATCATCATCACTTTCAGCATCCGCGCCGGGCGTCAATAACCAGCCTTCCTCATTTTGTACCCGTTCAATACCGGACACGGCCACGGGCAGGAGGCGAAAATAGCCCGGAGCCAGATTAAAGGCGCCCCCTGTAGCATCGGCGGTTACCGGAAGTAAAGCACGGGTAACGCCTTCCGCCATAACCCCGCTTTCTGTGGTGCTGACACGATAGATTTCGCCATTAATGCGCTCAGTCTGGATAACCGTTCCGGCAGGCACCGTCACCGCCGATGCACCTGCGGCTTTATAGAAGCGAATAACCCCCTGTGCCGCTGTTGCAGGCTTGCGTTTCAGGTTGACGCCCCATGCGAACATATCCAGCCATGCCCCCGCTGCGGTCGCCAGATACATATTTTTTAACGTCACGTTGATTAGCGCCTCTTTCAGCCATAACACAGGCCGCGTCACAATCGTGTTAATCAACCGCCAGAACGGGGACATCCGAGACGTGTTGGTAATCAGCCCGGCTTCATCCACGACGGTGGCGAACGCGGCGCTGATGTCGGTTTCCGTGGTCGGCATCCCGCTATCACGCAGCACTTTCTCGTAATCAATCGTCGGTTTAGTGTCCATGTCCCACACTCACATTCAGGCGGCCAAAATCATACGTCTCAGCCGTGATCCATAACTGGGTCGGCGTTTCTTCGTTAATGATGACCGTGCCCGGAATAATCCGCTCATCGTCTTCAACCAGAATTTCTATCTGGGTACGAATATCCGCGCGCAGTGTCGGGCTGCGTTCGGCAACAAGCTCCGTAGCCAGCCCGCTTTCCATAATGGCATGCACACAGTCCTGACCAATGGAAATGCGGTTATGGCAAAATCGCGGCTCATTCCCTGAGTTCAGCGTGAAGCTACCCTCGGTGATCAATAAATCAATGTATTTAGGCTCATCCATAAGCCACATGCTCCCATTCCGTTAATTGTTCCGGCGTCATGCCGTTGGCGACATTGAATGTTACATTTTCAAAGCGGCGGCTGTTATCCGTGAGGGTCTGTGAATTCGTGGTCACTTCTTTCATCAGACCCTGCTTGCCGATCCCCTGCTTTTTCCCGCCCGTTAATACGCCCTCCGTTTCTGGCGGCTTAATGGCTTTTACAGGCTGTATCCTCGCTTGAGGTTGTCCCTGCAAGAGGCCATGAGGCTGGGCGATAAGTTTCTGGGTATTTTCCCCCATCCCCCCCGTGGGTGCTGTCACTTTTCCCATCGGTTCAGTCACCGTCTTTTCAATGGCTTGGGTTTCAATATTGATGCCCGGAAGGTAATTTAATTTATCGACAATCCAGTTATAGGTATCGCTGAACGATCCTTTCAGCCAATCCCATAAACCGCCGAAGATATTACTGAGGCCGTCAACCATGCCGGAAAAGGTGTCCGCCAGTGAAAAACTGCTGAACCAGTTGCACAGATTATTCCAGCCCTCGGCAATCCAATCCCAGACCGCGCTGAATATCCCGCCGACCCATTTCACATAGGCCGCCACCACCTTAAAGGCCGTGGTGTTCATGATGGCCGCTTTGATGGTATCCCAATGCTTGATAAGCAGATAAATGCCAATAGCCAGCAACGCAATAGCCGCAATAATCAGCAAGATCGGCCACGTCATAAAGCTGAACGAAATACCCGCTAAAAAAGCCGCAATCCTGACCGCCAGTAAGACCCCGCGTAACACGCGTAATGTGGTATTCCAGACAATAATGGCACCATTACAAATCCATACTGCTGCCGTCCACAGTTTCATGATCAGCGTACAGGCGACCCAAATCCCCTTAAGACCCAGCCAGATAAATTTAGACACGCCCATGATGATATTGGCCGCCGCCCCTGCGGCAGCAAAACTCAGAATACCCACCGTGATATAGCCGACCCAACGGGCGATATTGGGAAACAGTTTCAACCAACGCACCAATAATTGACTGGCATTGGCGAGCCGATTGACCAGTGAAGAGATCACCGGCAACAAGGTTGAGCCAACCGCAATCCGAATATTCTGCCAAATAGCTTGCAGCCGTTCCCACGGGTTGGCCATCTGTGCGGCCATGTCGCGAGTCCGCTTCATGCCATCATTCGCGCCCAATGAAGTCATGTTCTTGCGCAGCACATCGACATTACCGTAAAGCTGTTTGACCACCACGGCCGAATCCCCAAAGGCCGCTTCAATTTCAGCCTGCGCCTTAAGGTTGCCTTCAATGCTCTTGCCGTATTTAGCCTGTAACTTTTCCAGCATGTCCGGCATGGACAACATCTGACCGGACGCATTCACAAAACTTAAGCCCAGCGTCTTAGCCCCGCTGACCGCGCCCGTTAAAAATGACTCATACGCCCCGCTGGATTCCGTGCCCAGTGAGCGTTGTAACTCGCCCAGCACAGCCAACTGTTCATCTATCCCTACGCCAAAGTTTGTCCCGGCGGCGCGGGCACCTTCCATCAGGTCGGCAATTTCTGTCATGGACGTGCCGAAGGTCTTCGACATCACCACGGCTTTATCTGCCAGCTCCTCGGCAAACTGGAGATGCCCCACCTCTTTGGCATGGCTGGAAAACTGCGCAAACATTTTCCCCATATAACTGGCCGTATCGGTTGCGCTGGATTTCAGAGCGGCGGCGGTGGTGTTAGCAATCTGGGTCATCTGGGGCAAGTCGCTTTGTGACAGCCCATTAACCGCCTTGCTGATTTCCGATGCCGACTGCACAAACTCAACCGACGATTTGCCATACTGTGAGCTAAAGGTCATGGCGTCTTTAGCGACTTTCGCCATGACACCGCTATCAATGCCCTGTAATGAGGCGGATTTCAGGGCGTCATCCATCTCAATCGCCGGATCAAGAAAGCCCTTGATTGACCAGAACGAGGCGGCCAATCCTGCGCCGCCAACCGCCAGTTTGCCAAAGGCATCCTGTGAAGACTGGGCAAAACCAGAGACTGCCGCTTTTGCCCCCGCCAGCGGTTGTGTCAGTTTGTCGATTAAACTCAATGTAAAATCTAACTGTCCCATCATTCACCCTTTAAGGCCAAGGCAATACCATTGGCGGTTGCAATGCGCGTATTTTCCCAATAACGATTATCCAGCCAAATAGCACGGGCTAAACTTTCCGTATTATCTTTTTCATTCGGTAAATAATGACGGCGTAATATTAAGGCGTGTTCAAACAGACTATTCTCAATCGCCTTAACCCGTGCATTTAGTTTTTTATTTCAATATCCAATTTGGGCGCATATTCCGAATTAACCTTTTCCACAATCTGCATGGCTGCGCCGGGGATAAGCAAGAGTTCATCCAGTGCTGCTTTAGACGCAGGCTGTACAATACGGCGTAAATAAGAAACAATGGGCACAATCTTATTATCCATTGCCATATCATTAATCATGCTGTTATAGGCGACCATATTCGGCTCAAAGTTAATTTCTGTTTCACCGATAATTAACGTAATCATTTTATTTTCTTTGCTCATGGGTTATTTCCTTTCGTTTATTTATTTCATCCACCAATTGATTATGCCGGGCGGCACAATGTCCATATAAGGCAGAATAATCAATTAATACATTGGCCAGATTATTTCCGGTCGTTCCGGTCAGTTTCGGTAATGTGCCCTGACATTTTGTCAGTAAGTTTTCCTGATAATGTTCGCTCAATACTGTCGGCGGTCTCGTTGTACATCCTGACAAACTCAGGGCTAACGCACACAGCAGTAAAAACAGGCTTAACCACTTCAGTACGAATTTCTCTTGGGGCGGCATGGGCGATCCCTTCCAGTTTTTCTTCCAATTGTCGGGCGGAGGCGCTGGAAATGGCGTGCAGTTCCTGCCGGATTTTTGCCCCGGTTTCCGCCGCCGTCCGGGTGATCTTCAATTCCAGACTGTCACGGTAATAGTGATTAACGCGCCAACCTGCACCGAACGCCAGTGCCACAACGAAAAAATAGAGCATCCGTGCCTTGGGCATCATTTCACCCCGTTATGCGCCAGTGAGAAATGATTACCATCAGGACGGGAGAAACGCCCGCCCCATGTGCCGCCGAGAGATTCCCAATATTCGCCCAACGGCAAGTACGCTGTACTGCTTGTCTGATACGTGCCCTGAATAAATAAATTGAGGTCTACCGCCAAACGTTGGCTATGCAGGCTATTGCGGATACCCATCCCTTTTTTCGCGTTCAGTGCGGCCTGCTCCGGTGTGCGGTAGGCTTCCCCGAACGTGACCCGATATCCATGCTCATCTGCCCATAAAATCAGTTGGGCAATCAGGACAGAAAATAATTGTTGTTTTTCACTCAGTGTCATTTCTTTAACTTCCCTGTTAACCAAGCGCTGCCGCGCTTGCGTAACCAGACCTCAATTAACTGGTATCCGGCAATCCCCATTGCGCTGCCAATCCCGGTCACGGCCACCGGGCTGATACCCGGCCACCAAATCAGCAACGCCCCCGCCATGACCGACACCGCCGACCCCAGAATGATACGGCCAACAAACAGCCGTAAGGTGATCGGTTCATGGCCTGTCAGCATTTTGCCTAACGCAATCAGTGCCCCCAATAGCACCAGCGTGACAAAGGTTTTTTCATGTTCTTCCATGAACGCCCTTCCTTACCCAATCAGGCTTTGTGTCAGTTCTGCTTCCAGATAGGGAATACCATTGATGCGTACAAAGTCGGGGCTGGTCACCACAAATTTCACTTTATGGGTCATGACGCTACCGCCTTTCGGATCAACATCCAGAATGTCGCTGACGATCAGCTTGCAGCCGTAGGCTTCGACCTTCATTTCTTCGTTGCCTGCCTTGGCATACCACATCAAATCGACGGGCGAAATCCCCCGCCACGAACCCGCTGAACGGGCTTTGGCCGTCACGATATCCAGATACTTGGTACTGAGTTCAATCTCCCCTTCTGCCGCCACATCACCGGAGATATACCCATCCGGTACGCCCTGCGTCTGGGCGGCGGCGGTATTATCCGTAATGGACAGATTGACCTTTTCAGCATGGACAAGATCCCCGTCCATATTGAAATCGACCGACTGGCCTGAAATCCTTTTACTCATGCGGTTTTCTCCAGACTGCTATCCAGCAACAAACTGACCGAGATCCCTTTCGGACATTCGTAAGTACGGACAGTGATATAAATTTCCACCGTGTTTTTATTGCGCCATGTAATAGCGACATCGCCGTCGAGCGGCGATTTCACTTCGCCCGGAAAGGTCACGCCGTTAATCTCGGTACTGCGCGACATCTCACGCAAGGTGCGGGCGAAATACGCCTGATGCGTGGCAATACTGCCCGGTGTACTGTTCAGGCTGCGATCGGCAATTTTGGCGATGGCCTGCAAACGCACACGCCGGGCGACTTTATCGACAATCCGCAAATTTTCGATGCTCTGGTAGTCGCCGCCTTCCACGTCCAAGGTGCGGCCGTCTGACCAGTACAGGCCGTCATAATCGGGATACCACATCGGCACACTGAAACGCAGTTTTTCCAGTGCCTGCAAGGTCGCTAAATCAAGCGTTTGCCCTGCACCATCCTTCGGGAAATCCGTTGCGCCCAAATCCATCAATGCCCCGGTCTGGACACGGGCGGGGCTGTCTGCCACCGTCACGGCACGATTGCACAAACGCCCGGCCAGTACGCCAGCCTCATGCCCCCACAGACACGGCACCAGTTGCACCGAAGGCACGGCTTCACCCTTTTGTAACTCCGCCAAGCGAGTGACGTAATCTGCCCACGGCTCCTTAGATTGTGTGCCATCAACCGCCAAAATCGCCCACTGCCAGCGGCCAAACTGGGCAATCGTGTTTGCCCGCAGCGTCTGCGCCGCCTTGATAATGGCTTTGGTGGCACCGACAGTCAGTACATAACCTTCAACGCTCGCGATAGTTTGCGCCGCAATGACGGCCTCCACGAACGCCAGTTCATCCGCCGATTCGGGCAACACATGAACATACCCAGACCAGTTTTGGCCTGCGTTAGCCATCGCCGCCAGTACCTGACGTTTGAGGGCGGTTTGCGCCGTTCCCAACACGGCATCAAAATCCGTCTGGGTATTCACGGCAAGAGTTTTGCCCACATGGGTTTTTCCCGCCCCCACGAACAGCAATACCCGTTCAATCACCTTGGTTTCGCCTTGCAGTTGGTTAACCTGATTAACCTGAACATGTGGCCACATTATTTATGTCCTTTATTGATGCGTTAAGGCGCGCCGTATCCAATGCTTTGTAACTGGCGAGCCAACGCCTGACTGAATTCCTCATCATTCATGCCTAAAAACTCACGGGATGGAACATCCACCGTCCATGCGCTTTTCGCCACTTTACCGCTCAGTTCTCGGATCAATGATCCGGCCTGAATAAACTTCATATTGGCGGTGATTTCCTTTATTGGCGGCTTTCGCCAGCGCTTTCCCTTCCTGACCTGATAGCCTAACTCACGCAGCTTTTTTGCCTGTTTGATCGTTGCCATACGTTCACGGTCAACGTTCTTTTGCACCTGCCGCCGACTGACCTGAAAACGCATCCCGTGCTGCTGTGCATACCCGACGACACCCGCTGGCACTGGCTGACTCCCATTCCGGTAATGCCCGCCTTGCAGGTAAATGCGCACGGCGTTATTTTCCGGCATTTCCCGAATATGCAAGAGCTTCGGCATGTTCCTGAGCATCTTCTTGCGCCACGGACTTTTGCGGACAGGCCAGCTACTGCCATCGGGCGATTGCTGATTACGTACATTACGTTTTGCCGCCTGAATCACACCATATTTTGCAATGCGCCATAACAGACGCTGCCGCTTTTTCGGCGGTAACTCAAGGCGGCTCAATTCATCTTGCAGTGCCTTAAGCTGGTTGCGGTTCAACTGACCGTTGATCATGACCGTACTTGCCCAATCTGGGCACCTGTCTCGTCAACACTGTGCACCGCGCCTTGTTCAGCGAACCACACTTCGGGTTCAGCCAGTGACCAGCGCTTGCCATCAAACGGGATCATGCCTTTCGGGTCTTCCCGGATCACCACTGGCTCGGCCAGTGACAGCGACACCACCACAACCGCCGTGTCGCCATCCACTTCAACCGTTAATGATGGCCGTTCCTGCTCGACATTGGCATCACCCAAACTTTCACCTTGCTCAGTCAGCCAGATATCTATCAGCAGGGGGATATTGCGCGGATCACACTCCCGATAAGGAAAACGCCCCCACGCAATCACCACCTCATATTGCTGGACAAACATCTGGTATTGCCCCAGACCTAAATCCCGTTGTGCCGGAATAAAGCGAATTTCATCCATTTCGCTGGTAAATTCCGTCTCGCAAAGGCGTTCCGGCAGGTTTTCCCGCAGAAAGGCGGTTAACTGCTGTAATTTGCTCATATCAGTCGTACCGTTGCGCGTTTTAAGCCTTTCATGTTGCGCAGTACGACCGAGGCTTCAGCCAGCAATCTGTTGCGCGCTTCGGGGCTTTCCTGTCCCGGATTGGGGGCACGGCTGACCAGTGTCGTGTACTCCCCCAGTAAATCGGCCTTTGCCCGCGCATAGACCGCTTTTTTATACTGGCTGACCAGTGCGTTATTGCCATTGATGGAAATGCCCAGCACATCAGCCGCACATGGGTAGCCTTTGGCCTGCAAGCGCGATTTCAGGCGCTGCAAGTCCAGATTGATCTCAGCCACCGTTGCCAGCAACGCATTAGCGAGCATGTCATTGTCCAAATCAGCGGGCAGCTTGCGATTGACCTGAAACTCTTTCAGGTTCAAGTCCGGCCAAAAGCCGTCATTGGTCAGCGGTGCATCCCGATAATCGACGGTGTTGCCATTAAACATCGTGCCTTTCTCCCTGAATAAAAAGCGGGCTGTCCGGTTTCCACGGCCATTAACATTGCTGTTATGCCTCCACCGCGCCCGCTCCGGCTTGCGGTAGTCGTTATGGTTCGGTTGTCAGTGCCCGCAAGCGGGCGGCAATCCGTTGCCGATAAGTTTTTACCCCGGATTTCTGGTTGCACTTGTGGGCTTTCGCCAGCCAACTATCGGCCTGCTCCAGCACGCCCAGACTGTCAACCGAACTCACCTTAATGTCGGGGTTATCCCCTTTCAGCAGGTTCAGGGCGGCAAATTTGTAGTACTTAGCCTTGATTTTCTCGTGTACCTTCCATTTTTCAGTGACATTCTGAAATGTCCTTGAAAAATAGGGTTCCACGGGGTTTCCCGCTTCGGCTTCCGCCTGTGACCAGAGTAAAACTGTATCGGCCACAAACGCCGGAAAGCCACTTTTAAAATAGTCCGGGGTGAGCTGTCCTTGCTCAATGGCGATATCCGCCCAGTCCAGTCCCTTATCAAAATCCCCGATATCAAATAACCAGATGATGCAATGGGCAAAAATCGGGTTGCGGTACACCTCGCCCTCAGCTAAATAGCGCTCTGCTGTAGGCTGATAATTGGGCAGCAATTCCCGCTTTTTCATCTCGACCCGTTCTGCGGTCAACGCCAACTGACGCAACCGCTTCACGTCCTGCTCAAGGGCACGGGCTTGCAGATGCATACTCGCGCCATCGGCAATGGCGACGGCTTGTTGCCGTGCCAGTTTCTGGCGAAGTTCAACCGCTGCCCGGTGTCGTTGAGCAGGTGACAACATTAGTCTGTACCCGTTTTTTCAGCAGGTTCGGCCACTTTGCCAATCGTCACGGCGCTCTCATCATAGGCCGCGTACAACTCCGGCGTTTCCAGCGCATAGCCCTCATTACGCAGGTACTTGTTTTCGAACTGCTTGCGGTCGTCCACAAATTCCGCCTTGCGCTGACGGGTATTGCGCTGCGTCAGAATTTGCAGGTTAGGCAACATGGTGACGACCATACGTTTGCCCGGCATAAACGGCGGCACCATCGCCGGACGGCCAGCAATAGAGCTGCCCAACATCTGCGCGGCAATTTTTTCCGTTGGCCTGTCGGCTGACTGGTAAAGCCGGTACTGCTCCGCTGCCACCAAATCCGCCCCGACCAGCACCACCAAACGCGGATCATGAATAAATTGCTGCGGAATACAGGTGTTAATCAGGTCGGAAGCCATCGAATCCAATGACTTATGGTCACCATGTTGATCCAGTGTGACAGGCGTGGTAATCACCTGTTTGCCGCCGTTCCATTCCTTGGCAATCTGATGCCAGCCTTTGTTGACATCTTCCCCATTCGGGTTCTCGTCCGGGTTGGTTGTCTCGGCGATACGCTGGCCGTTAAAGCCCACGCGCAGCATATCCAGTGCAAATGACTCATTGGTAAAGGCCTGCATACGCAGGAAGAATTCTTCTTCACTGCCGGAGTTCGCCCAGATGGACAGCAAGTCCCATTTCAGCGCTGCGCCGGAATCGGTTTCCACCAATTTATATTCATTGCCATCAATGCCCGTCGCACGCATAAAGCGGCCATCTTTCTTGCGTCCCGTAAAGAGTCCCGGATTGCCCACAGACACCACCTGACCGGACAGATGATCCACATCCGCACAAGTGATCATGTTGAGGAATTCGACGGATTCCAGCAGGGCGGCGCGCAAGGCGGTTTCTTTCGGGTCACTCAGCGCGAAGTAACGTGAGGTATCCGTAACCCCATAGGCTTTTGCCAATCCCACAGAGTAATTCTGCAAAAATGCGTGTGCCCGTTGATTTAATTGCATAGCTCTTCCCTTTGCCTTTTCCCATTAGGGGATCACAGATAATTAAAACTCTTGTTCTTGTTGCCTTTTGGATTTTTAGACGGCAAGTGGGTCGCAATCCCATCCAGTTTGCCAAACTTTTTCAGAATATCCGGCAGACTGTCACGCAATCGGGCAAACTCTTCAGTATCAACCACCTCTTTGACGGTTTCGATATCGCCCTGTACTTCTTCCACTTCCTGCTCAGTGGATTTCAGCTTGCTTTCGACGGCAGCCATTCGCTTATCCATTTCTGCCAATGCTTCAGCGATAGCCTGCAACGCATCGTCACCCGTGTTTTCGGCTGAGGTTTCTTCCGGCTCTTCAATACCGAAGCGACTACGCCATGTCTTTTTAGTGCTTTTAGCCATTTTTGTTCCCTTTTGTTTAAATTCCCTGACTTCGTCAATCACCAGCGGCGAATACGTGCCTGACCGATGAGATTTTTTCTTTTTACTAAACTGTAAGCGTGTCGTGCCTACACTGGCTGGCGAACTGGTGACAGCCAGCCCTTCCAGATATGATTTGCCTGTCCCGCGCCAGTTACCGTCTATCGTAAATTCTACCGAGGTAAACAACAGTTGACCGTCCCGGTTGGCGTCCAACAAACGGTGATTGGGTCGCAATTGCGCATAAAGACGCAAAGCCCCGTCCTCCCCGCGTTCGGCCTTAACCGCGAGCACTTCGCCCATCGTTCCTGTCCAGCGTTCATGCTCCGGCCAAATCAGGGCGGTATACAATTGAGGGTCATAAAGTTCTGCCGCATCCAGAATCCATTGCGGCTCCATCACCCGGCCATCGACGGTGTCGCCTTCCATGGCAATACATATCCAGTTCGTCATTAACTGAGACATATCGCATTCCTTTCGTTTGCTTCCAACACAGTATTGCGGATTCAATCGGCGGCGGCGAGGGGTTCAATGTGGTTGAATTCGGATATGACACATAACCGAATTCAACCGAAGTTGGCCGGACGTAAGGAGAAAATTAGCCCTGCATAATGAGGGCATGAAAGGACAAGGATGCTTAAGGATATGGCTAAATACTCGGATGAGTTAATCAAAGTGGCAAAGTCGCTTTACCTGCGCCGCTCGACTCCGGCTGAAATTGCCGAAGAGTTAAATCTGCCCAATCGGCGGATCGTTTACTACTGGGCAGAAAAGTGGAATTGGGCGGATATGCTCAGCCATGAAAGTGTGATTGAAGCGATTAACCGCCGCGCGGCGTTACTGAGTGAACGTAATAATAAAACCGCGCTGGAGCTGGACGAACTCGACCGCCTGATTATCCATCATGTGAAATTGATGGCGCAGGAAAATAAGCACAAGGAAAAGCTGGCCGACATTAAAGCGCGGGCGCAATCAGACAACGATAGTGATTATGCGCCATCGGGTGACGGTGAGCCGAAGAAAAAGAAACGCTATCGCAAAAATGATATTTCGGCACTGACGGCGGAAGATTTCCAGACCTTTATTGATAGTAATTTGTTTGGATACCAGAAACATTTGCGTGACAACAAGCACCAGCAAGTACGCAATATCTTAAAATCGCGCCAAATCGGGGCAACTTGGTACTTTGCGTTTGAAGCCTTTGAAGATGCAGTCTTAACAGGGAAGCCCCAAGTGTTCTTGTCGGCTTCCAAACCACAGGCGCAAGTTTTCCGCTCCTATATCGTTAACTTTGCTGAACAACTTTTCGGGATCACCTTATCCGGTGAACACATTCGCCTGAGCAATGGCGCAGAACTACGCTTTCTTTCGACCAACAAGAACACCGCCCAATCTTACAGCGGGCACTTATATTGCGATGAATACTTCTGGATACCGGATTTTAAGCGGTTCAACGAAGTGGCTTCGGCAATGGCCACCCATGATCATTGGCGCACGACTTATTTTTCAACGCCCAGCGCGAAAACCCATCCCGCCTACTCTCTTTGGACAGGTGACGAATGGCGCGGCAATGATCCCAAGCGTAAGAACGTGGCTTTCCCTGCCTTTGATGAACTGCGGGACGGCGGGCGCGATTGTCCCGATGGTCAGTGGCGCTATGTCATTACCTTGGAAGATGCTATTAAGGGCGGCTTTAACCTCGCCAGCATCGACCGACTGCGCAACAAGTATAACCCGGACTCATTTAACATGCTGTTTATGTGCGTGTTTGTTGACAGCGGTGCCTCTGTCTTCACCTACAGTCAGGTTGATAAATGCGGTGTCGATATCAACCTGTGGGAAGATCACGCCCCCAACGCTTCACGCCCGTTTGGTGAACGTGAAGTCTGGGGCGGCTTCGATCCTGCCCGCTCCGGTGATACGTCCACTTTTGTGATTGTCGCCCCACCGATGATGGCAAACGAAGCCTTTCGGGTACTGGCGACGTTCTACTGGCAGGGCATGAACTGGAAGCATCAGGCAAAACTGATTGAAGAACTGTTCAAACGTTATCGCTTTACCCATATCGGCATTGATACCACGGGGATTGGTCACGGGGTTTATGAGATGGTTCAGGATTTCGCCCCACGGCAAACGCAGGCCATTCACTACAGCCAGCAGAGCAAAAACCAGTTGGTCATGAAGATGATCGATGTGGTCAGTGAAGAACGGCTGGAATGGGATCAGGAACAAAAAGAACTCCTGGCCTCGTTTCTGTCTATCCGGCACACCACCACGGCCAAAGGCGGCGCAATGACCTTTGTCGCTGACCGTTCGCAGGAAACCGGACACGCCGACGTGTTCTGGGCAGTCTCCCATGCCCTGATGAATGAGCCGTTAAATTACGAGAAGAAACGCACCTCTAAATATAAATTTGCAAAGGCAGCATGATGAGTAAGAAAACGTTAAGGAAGACCGCCAAAGCACAGACAAATCACCGTCAACGGAAAATGAGCCTGATCACGCTGGGTAAACCGGAGCCGATACTCACGACCATGACGGATTACCAAAAAATCTGGTATGACAACGACTATGATCATTACACCCTGCCGATTGACCGTTTAGCACTGGCACAACTGACCAACATGAACGGAACGCACGGCGGCATTATCTATTCCCGCCACAATATGATTTCCTCGGATTACCTCGGCGGCGGGCTGACACATGAGCAATTTAAGGCGGCCATGATCAATTTCCTGATTTTCGGTGATGTGGCCATCCTGAAAGTCCGTAATTTCTGGGGCGATCTGGTCAGACTGGACGTGTTACCCTCGCTCTACCTGCGCCGCCGCAAAGACGGGGATTTTGTGGTATTGCAGGAGGGTGAGCCGTTGGTCTATTCACCGGAAGAGGTCATTTTCATCAAGCAATATGATCCCCAGCAGCAAGTTTACGGCCTGCCGGATTATATCGGCGGTATTCATGCCGCCTTGCTCAACTCGGAAGCCACTATCTTCCGCCGCCGCTATTATCACAATGGCGGGCATACGGGCGGCATGATTTACATTAATGACCCGAATATCTCAGATGAAGCCGAAGAAGAGATAGAACGCAAGCTGGCACAAAGTAAGGGGATTGGCAACTTTGAAACCCTGTTTGTGAGCATTCCCAATGGCGACCCTGACGGCATTAAATTTATTCCGGTCGGGGATATCTCTGCCAATGATGAATTTGCCAATGTGAAAAGCATCAGTTCGCAAGACGTGCTGACCGCGCACCGATTCCCGGCAGGACTGGCGGGTATTATTCCGACCAATGTCGGCGGTCTGGGTGATCCGGAAAAAGCCCGTGATGCCTACCGCAAGGATGAAGTGATCCCCGTTCAAAATATGTTCATGAGTGCCATCAACAGCCGTGAACTCCCCGAAATATTACACCTACGTTTTCAACAAGATAACGTAAGTTCGGATGCAGAATGAGCAAAAAAATGGTAAAATCGAGGAAAATCGATACATTGGGAATGAGGAACATGCGCGTATTAAAAATAATCTGTCCTGAGTGTGGCGCTAAAGCTATCATTCGCAAAACCAACCGGATGCATCGTGAAATTGCCGATGTGTACTGTTCGTGTTTTGATGTGGAATGCGGCCATACTTTCGTCATGAATCTGACGTTTTCCCACACCATAAGCCCCAGTGCCAAAACGGGCAATATTCTGTTGCAGACTGTGATTAATAACCTCAATCCGCAACAGCGCCAAATGGCGTTAGATTTATTGCAGACTAGCGCCGCATAATTCCGTTGAGCCACTCTTTAGTGGCTTTTCTATTATCATTTGTTTAACTTGCTCCGCCAGTTCCCCAACCCAATATAACGCCACTTGCCTATCTTTATCGTTAAAGCTATCCCCACCGCCAATTTTAGAAATTAATTCAATACGTTCTAAAAGAACAAATTTATTCAAAGAATCAGACATCATATTCCTACCATTCATTACACTGTATGCATAAACAGCATAAAATAATACAATTAATAAAGAAAGTAATTTAGTTTAGAAATAGTTTATTATGTGACTTAATCAATATTTTCAGACCTTTACTCCAAAGCATTAAGATAATACCCTTTAGGATCACGGATAATTGCATTAATATTAATCTTGACACGTCCCGTTTCATTTAACCTTTTCAGTATTATTTTTGCCCTTTCAGTATGCGGCGGTTTGGCGGGACATAAATGACCAAACATCGATAACCGATAATATTGACCCTCTACCGTCATGCTATTGCCCCTCAGTAATCCCAGCGCCAGACCATCACTCATCTCTATATCATTCAATTTGGCTGATTCATAAACCCTCTGGATCTTTTCTTTCTCGCTCATCTGAGACCAATTCTGATGAAACTCATCTAAACAAAGATCACTACCGTTGCTGACCGTACTTCGTGCCTCCGTACAGTTATTGACAGAACTCCAAGAGGCGGCAGAGCCGCCAGAATTAGAAGAAACCCCAAAACCATCACCCGCAGGTGCAGCGCTGGATTTAGGTACAATCTTCCATTTCACAGTACGGGTAATAAAAGATGAGGACTCACCCAAACGGGGCGAGTAAATACCTGAAATGCGTTGTACATCCTCACCGTAGATGCTGCCCTGTTCGGTGACTTCATAAGACAGGCGCACGGTTAAATTTTTCCGTGAAACCAATGCCCCGCCCTGAAACTCGGTATATGCTGACCAGTTGCCCACATCCGCCGCAAAGCGGACGTTATCCATATCCTCATCAGGCAAAATCTGTTTGTCACCCCTTAAACGGCGCAGTTCACGCCAGACAGAAACCGGAGCACCACCAATCTGCTGGAACTGACGAATGCGCCAGCGGCTCGCCCAAGCAGAAACAGAACGAGACATATCCTTGAGATTTCCCCCTGTTTCGTTGTCCACTTCACCATCCAGCGCGTAGCCATCAATGTTCTTTGAGATATATTTGGCAATGTAGCCTGTTGCACTGCCCTTTTCTGGATCTATCGGCTTCACCAAAAAGCGGGCATTGCGGGCGGCTTCACTGTTTAACTCATGGGCATCTTCCTGAGTCGCATATTGCCGCACAATTTCCCGCATGTCTTCGACATGCTCAGGCTGCATAAATAACAACAGATGCCAGTGCGGTGTGCCGTCATGATGTGGCTCAACAACACGGAAACCGAAGACGCTAATCCCCGCACGGGAATACGCCGCCCGGATTTTTGCCCAGACACCACACAAATATTTTTGTGTATCCCGTGGGCTTGCCCCGTTCCAGTTCTTAACAAAACCGCCGCCACTGTGTGCCGAATGATATTTAGAAGGTGCAGTGATGGTATAGAAATCACCGACACAGCCCATTTCATTGGCTAAGTCCTCAAATCCACGCATACGGATCATCAATTCACAACGGCGGACGGCCGGATTTGCAATGCTGCCCAAGACCTTATCGCTTAGTGAAACCCGCTCACCTTCTTCATTTTCTAATTCAAACTCTTGCAGGTATTCCCAGTTCCGGCGCTTCTGCTCTGTCCATTCGTGTAAGGTCTGGCGTGAAACATAGGATGAAGCGGCCTTTTGTACCTGACCGACTGCCATTGCCATATGTTCAGCGCGAATATCACGCAGACGCTTTAAGCGGGCATACCACCATTGATCCGACATCATGCGCAGCAAACTGGCGCATAGCTGATCTTCGGTGGGTGAAACCCGGCCTTTTGTAAACTGTTGTGAATAGGGTGCGGCTGTCCCAATTTGCTGAGTTAATTTTGCCAACTGGGTATAGATATAAATTAACCTTTGGCGGGCTTCCTGCTCATTGTCTGGGGTTGCTGAATGATTAACAAAGTGTTCGTAACTGTCGGTCATATACCGCGCTACACCGTGCGCCAGTAACCTGATCTCTTTACGTCCTAATGTTGGAAGACGGTCAAGTTGTTCAATGAAAGGGAAAGGTTCAGCACCTACGGCCAAACTTTGAAACTGGTATTGTTCACTGACCAGATTGAACCGTGGTAATACATTCTTGCTGAACTGGCGCAAAAATTTATTAGCACGGCGACGACCGTCGCGACCTGACTGTTTGAAGATGTTGGCATAACGATTGACGAAGTAAACCGCCAACGAATCCGGCAGGTGTCCAAAGTATTGGTGACACCATGTGTAATCTGCGGGGTTCACTTCCCACATAACGCGTTCAGCCAGAGTTGCTATTTGTGGCATCTCTGGCTGAAACTGTTGGCGACACATTGAAAGTAATGCGTCGCTGTTGTGTTCTTCCTTGACTGCAATATTCATGCTATAGGTAATTAACGGAAACCAATTCAAACGAAAGAAAAACAAATTCCCCCGCTATCTGCGGATACAGGTTTTTATCAATTGCCGCCACATCTGTTATTCTTGCTGCCATTAAACTGCCCGTGAAATTCCCGTCATTATCAATTTCATTCAATGCCAGAAAATCACCGCTTTTATAATCTCTATCGTCTTTGACAAACGCTGTTTTTCTATCGCCGTCAACTACAGCCATGAAATTAAAATGAACTCCACTGATGATTAGGCTATGCGTTCTTTTCTTTTCCAACTCAGAGATAGATTTATTTGTCATCGCTATACTCCGTTTGGTAGAAAAATGACATTGGCAAAACATTTAATTCGTAGACATAGACAAAAGGAGGTGATGGATACATATTTTGTACACATCCAAACGAACGAATAACACTAACAATTTTGGCTGTTAGTTTTCTTCCCGTGAATTTAGGAGGCTCATAACCTTTCAAAATTTCTTCTCTTATAATTAACACAGTACCAACAGTAAAATTAAGGGTATCATCAAGCACTGAAATATACTCATTGCCATGATTTAAAAGCCGAGTAAACGAACGTTCATCAGTAGAAATTTCAAATAGATCCATTCTATACACTCCGATAATATTTATTTTTAAGTTCAAAAATTACTAATAAGTACATCCTATAACATCAAACATAGTTCCACTCTTGAGCTTGGCGGTCGATGTTCTCCGATTCACTTTGCAGAAGTGCGGCACTGTCAGAATGAACCATCTTGTTTTTCAAAACGCGGGCAGACAATTTAACTAAACGAGCCGAATATAAATCAGCACAATGTTTGCGCTCTTCCATACGTACATCTTTAATTAATTGTTCAATGCTTACACAGACAGAAACATCGCGCCCTTGAGCAGGGTCATAGCCAATTATTAAATTTTTATTTTCCATTTGTTAATTTCCTATTTTTAGATAAAAAGAATCCCTGACGTGTTGACGCCATTAAAATTAAATCGGTATTTATTATTATTTAGTTGGGTAGTGATAAACCTTCTGGCAATACTGCACTCGCTGCCTTAATTAAATTCACTGCCTTAATTAAATTAATTCTTTCTTCACTGGTAAATTGATTTAATTTCAATTTATGCCGCTCTTTAGGTATATGGGCAAGATAGAACATAGCGCCTAACATTCGGATGTTATCAGCATAGTGTTCATTGCGTTTATCACGCATTTCATCAATAAAGGTAGCCAACTGCTCATTACCAGATTTTAAATGCTGCGCTCTGATTTGAGCGAGTTGATTTAAACCATTAGCGCGCATTTCAAAGGACATTGGAAAAGCTCGCTGTTCAGTTGATTCAAATTGGTACTCCGTGTTCATTTAAACCTCACCGAATAAGAAACAAAATAAAATAAGCGAAAGCACACAAAACGATTGGGAAGATAAATCCATCTCCTTTATTGGCTTTGAATGACTCACCAGTCAATTTATATTGGTATTGCTGTTGCTTTAATGCGTTCATACTAACCTCAGACTAACGTTGCTCCCATCCCTGCCACAACATCAACCGTCGTATTAAACGCAGGGTTAGAATATAATCTTGATGACATAGTGACACCCGCCAACGTCAATAACCTTACTGCGTTATTAACCGTCTTCTTAAACTCCGCAACACGCGTCTGATTAAGATGCTCACCCGAAACAGCTTCACTTGCCAGCTTGCCCACTTCTGCCGTAGCTCCTAACAGGTAACTTGGCATGTTGGCATCACAAACTTCATTAACCGGCACTGATGGCTGACACTGTAATTGCTCCAGCAGACCGTCCAAAATGGAAGCGTCTTCTGTTGCATCAGTTAACTTCATTAAGTCAACACAAGTCAGCATGTGAGGCTGCTCAGGGTTCAGCTTATTGCGCAGAATTTGCGGAGTCATGCCGATAGATTCCGCGATCTGAACTAAATCGCCTGAGTGGGCATTGGAGAACGCACGACACGCATTATCAAAGTACGATTGTTTGGAAACCCGATAATCAAACATTGCTTTTTTTCTCCAAAAGCGAAATGCTTTACTCATATTGCGTGTTAAATGAAATAGCAGCAACGTTACTCGCATTTAATGCTTCAACTGTTAGCGCCATCATATTGATAAGAACTTTGCCACGTTTTTTATCAACTGATTTTTCACGGACAGGTAAGCGGCCGTCATTGACCATGTCGCGAACAGTGTTCTTAGGCATCGCAGTACGGCGGCAAAACTCCTCAAGAGGGAGATAGGGTTCAGTGACATTGATTGAAATGATGGGACGCATAAGGCAAAATCTCCTGTTAAGTTAATATTCGGTGTTATTCGGTAACATTCGTTTAAGACGCAAATCTTGATACGAAAGATAATTCGTCTTAGGCGAAGTGTCAACGGAATTTCTATATTTTTTTGTCCAAAACAAATTCAGATAGGCGGGATAATGGGTACATATGACTTTGTGTCATGCGAAAACAATGCTGAGGTATTGGATCGTATAATTGAAGCATACGGATTTTCTTCAAAAATTATGCTAGCTGAGCATTTTAATATGGCTGCAAGTAGCCTATCAGGGCGCTATAAACGTTCTATCTTTCCTGCGGATATGGTTATCCGCTGTATGCATGAGACAGGGGCTAATCTTGAGTGGCTAGCTTTTGGAACAGGTCACCCGTTTGATCATGAAAAAGTTGATATATTGAAACTACCTAATCATCGACTGGTTGATGGCAATTTAAAACAATCAGGTCATATCATGTTTGATAAAGTAATGCTTACGAACGGTGCTCTTTTACCTTCTGACCCTGTATCAATCCAAGAAGATAAAGATTACTACGTTATTGACCGCAAATTCGCTGATGTGTTTGACGGTAAATGGCTTGTCGACATTGAAGGAAAAATAAGCATAAGAGAACTAACTAGAATCCCTATCAAAAGAGTTAGAGTAACTGGAGCTGGCATCCCTTTCGATTGTGATTTATCAGATTTAACTGTGCTTGGTCGTGTTATTAAGGAAATTAAGGATTATTAAAGTGAAAATTATAATTACAACAATAAAAGTTATTTTACTTACTTTCTTGATATTATTTTTTATTTCTGGATTAGGTTTCCATTTCGATACCGAACCTGAAAAGAGAAACACTGTCAAGGTTATGCTATTTATTTCTGGTTTACTTTTATGCTATTTATCCTATCGTTGGATTCTACTGCATCGTAAAAAAAATAAACCTGAAAGTAGCCATAGTCTAGTAACAGATAGGAACTCTTCTATAACAGATAGAATCTCTGCCGAATTTAAGAAAGAAAATAATAAGTTAAACGCAGAAGAATCAACTAATAATAGTTCAACTGAGTATACTCCTGCTTCCAGCACTGATTCAAAAGAACTTAAAAAACACACATACACAATGGTTAATGACGAAGCAACCATTTGGACAGGTAATATTAATAACATCAGTTTTTCATTTTTAAACGATAATGAAAAAAAACAGAGAATTACTGGTGAGTTAAATAGGATATTCCTCCATAAAAAAGGAGATTTTTACTTATCCATAATTGATGGCGATGGTATAAACCACATTATCAATGAACAATATGTTGAAACTAAATTCTTAGTCAGATCATCACGATATGAATTCGTTGAACTTTGTAGAGAAATCTTAAAGCTAAACAATAGCGACGTGTTTGAATATGCAAATATTATCCGTGACATAGCCGCAACCGCTAAAATTATCAAAGAAACTCTCCCAATCAGAACTTCATTCACCTATACATACTTTAAAAATGAATTAAGAGTAAGAGAAAAGTATGACGTTCTTATAGATCAATACCTTGAGAATGAATACGGCCATCAATGGATATCTGGTCTTGACTCTAATACGGGTAAAAGACATATCTTTCAGAAAAGTAAAATTGACACTATGTTAAATAGTGAAGGACATAAAAAACACAAATTTGACGAATGGTTAAGCGTTATATTTGGTATAGAAAATAATGGCAATAAATAAACAACCAAATGGGAAATGGCTAGTTGAGCTTTATCCTAATGGCAGGAATGGGCGCAGAATCCGTAAACAGTTCACGACCAAAGGTGAAGCAATTGCCTGCGAACGCCATATATTAGATGAAACTGTAGAAAAACCCTGGCTTGGAGAGAAGCAAGATAAACGTCTTCTTTCTGAGTTGATTGACATTTGGTATCGGGCGCATGGCATAACCCTAAGCGATGGCGAACACCGTAAAAAAAGAATGTTCTTTGCTTGTAAAGAAATGGATCATCCTTTTGTAACCGAGTTTGATAATAAGCTGTTTTCCATTTATCGAGAAAAAAGATTAAATGGATATGCGGACAAATTAAAACCCGTTGCGCCTAGTACCGTTAATAATGAATTGGCATATTTCCGTGCTATGTTTAATGAGTTGCATAGGCTTGGAGAATGGAAAGCAGGGAATCCATTAAAAAACATCAGAGCGTTCAACACTGGTGAGAAGGAAATGGCTTTTTTATCAAATCAACAAATTATTACTCTGCTAAATTTCTGTGCTAAAAGCCGAGCAAAAGATTTGCTTATTATTGTCAAAATAGCTTTATCAACAGGAGCCAGATGGTCTGAAGCGGCGGGATTAACTGATTCACAAATCACGCCTTATAAGATAACGTTCACTAAAACCAAAGGTAAACGCAATCGCACAGTTCCGATAACTAAAGAGCTGTATGATGAGATACCGAAGAGAAAAGGGAAGTTATTTAGCTCTTGCTACAATGCTTTTCGTACAGCGGTTAAGCAAGCTGGTATAGAGTTACCATCTCACCAATCGTCCCACGTGATGCGTCACACATTCGCATCACATTTTATGATGAGCGGAGGTAATATCATTGTCTTACAGAGAATACTGGGACATACCGATATCAAGATGACAATGAGATATGCCCATTTTGCACCTGACCACCTGAATGATGCCTTGATATACAACCCATTATCGCAGTTACAAAATGGCGGCAAAATGGCGGCGGAGAACTTAAACCCTCAATACTCACCGGCACTTATCGTTTCATAATGTATTGATAAACAATTAATTGGTTGATTTATTTATGACAAATAAAGTATTCAAGTTACATTCTGATTTCGAGCCGGGAGGGGATCAGCCAGACGCTATCCGGAAATTACAGGAAGGGCTGGAAGATGGTCTGGCCCATCAGACGCTTTTAGGGGTGACGGGATCAGGCAAAACTTTCACGATAGCTAATGTTATTGCAAATCTGAATCGGCCAACGATGATCCTTGCTCCCAATAAAACGCTGGCGGCTCAGCTTTATAGCGAAATGAAAGAATTCTTCCCTGAAAACTCGGTGGAATACTTTGTTTCCTATTATGACTACTACCAACCAGAAGCTTATGTACCCAGCTCAGATACCTTTATCGAAAAAGACGCTTCTGTGAACGAGCATATCGAACAAATGCGTTTGTCGGCAACGAAAGCCCTGCTCGAACGTCGGGATGTGGTAGTGGTTGCCTCGGTTTCTGCGATTTATGGTCTGGGTGACCCCGATAGCTACCTGAAAATGATGCTTCATCTGACCGATGGTATGCTCATTGATCAGCGCGCCATCTTGCATCGTCTGGCAGAACTGCAATATACCCGCAATGATCAGGCATTCCAGCGCGGGACATTCCGGGTGCGTGGAGAAGTGATTGATATCTTCCCCGCAGAATCTAATGAACATGCGCTGCGTGTTGAACTGTTTGATGATGAAGTGGAGCGGCTTTCCCTGTTTGATCCACTGACCGGTCAGATCCAGTACAACGTGCCGCGTTATACCGTCTATCCCAAGACGCACTATGTCACACCGCGTGAGCGTATTACTCAGGCGATGGAAGACATTAAAGTTGAATTGGAGCAGCGACGCAAAATGCTTCTGGCGTCGGATAAGCTGCTGGAAGAGCAGCGCATCACCCAGAGAACTCAATTCGATCTTGAAATGATGAACGAACTGGGTTACTGCTCTGGCATTGAAAACTACTCCCGTTATCTCTCTGGCCGTGCCGAAGGCGAGCCGCCGCCAACGTTGTTTGATTACCTTGCTGCGGATGGTTTACTGGTGGTAGATGAATCTCACGTCACTATCCCGCAGATTGGCGGTATGTATCGTGGCGATCGTTCCCGAAAGGAAACGCTGGTGGATTATGGTTTTCGCCTGCCATCAGCATTGGATAACCGCCCATTGCGGTTTGAGGAGTTTGAAGCACTGGCACCCCAGACGATTTATGTTTCCGCAACCCCCGGCCGTTATGAATTGGAAAAATCAGGTAACGAACTGGTTGAGCAGGTGGTGCGCCCGACGGGTCTTATTGATCCTGAAATTGAAGTTCGTCCTGTCGCCACACAAGTTGATGATCTGCTATCTGAAATTCGTATCCGTGCCGAGAAAAACGAGCGGGTACTGGTGACGACGCTGACAAAACGGATGGCAGAAGATTTGACCGAATATTTGGAAGAGCACGGTGAACGAGTGCGTTATCTCCATTCTGATATCGATACCGTTGAACGGGTGGAAATTATCCGTGATCTTCGTCTGGGCGAGTTTGATGTGCTGGTGGGCATTAACTTACTGCGCGAAGGCTTGGATATGCCGGAGGTTTCTCTGGTGGCAATTCTGGATGCCGATAAAGAAGGTTTTCTGCGCTCAGAGCGTTCCCTTATCCAGACTATTGGTCGAGCGGCGCGTAACTTGCACGGTAAAGCGATTTTGTACGGTGACAGAATCACCGACTCTATGGCGAAAGCCATTGGTGAAACCGAGCGCCGTCGTGCCAAACAGCAGGCATTTAACGAGGAGCACGGTATCGTACCGAAAGGGCTGAATAAAAAAATCGGTGATCTCCTGAAAATTGGTCAACCAGTGAGTGGCAAAGGAAAAGCCAAAGGGAGAGGTAAAATTTCTCCCGACACTGACGATTACCGTAAATTGTCGGCAAAAGAGCTGGAAAACAAAATTCGGGAATTGGAAGAAAAAATGTACCAGTATGCGCGGGATCTGGAATTTGAACAGGCGGCGAATATTCGTGATCAGGTACAGGCATTACGGGTGCAGTTTATTGCTAACTCGTAAATAGAAATAAAATGAAAGGCGGAGAGTGAATAGCATCACTCTCCACTTGCAAACTCTCCACTTGCAAAATAGTCAGCCCAATTTTTGCAGGGTATTTTCGATAGCCTGTCGTAATAATTCACGATCATGGCGATAGGGAATATCCTGAGCTTCCAAAATTTGTTGAGTCACAATCCGGTCACTTAAGGAACTGATATCAGTACAGGGGCCAACAATAATCGCATCAATCATCTTGCGGCCAATCTTACTTTCCATCATCTCAAGTTTATCGCTCAATGACAGCCCTGCGGCAGCATTGCTGAGTTCTTTCCCCAAGTTGCCAATATAAATCATACTGGCATTGCTACGGCGCAGAGATTGAGTTAAATCTTCCAGCAACAACAACGGCATCAGACTGGTAAAAAAACTACCGGGTCCGATCAAAATCAAGTCTGCCCGTTCGATGGCTTCCAACGCTTCCTTGGTGGTGCTGACATGGGGATAGAGCATTAATTCCTGTGGTACACAACTGAGTTGATCAACATTGACCTCCCCATACACCCTATTGCCTTGATCATCGACAGCCATTAAATCGACAGCATGTTCGGACATCGGGATAAGATGTGCGTTGACTTTCAGCAGGCTACGGAGCAGGTTAATGGCCTCAAGGGGGCGGACACTCAGGTGATCCAACGCCTTTAACATCAAATTACCCAGATTATGGCCGGCCAGTTCGCCATTACCACTGAATCGATATTCAAACATGGCGGAAGCGACCGTCGGTTCAGTGATCAGTTGATTCAAACAATTGCGGGTATCACCCCAGGCGATCCCACCTTCAGCACGCCGTATTCTTCCGGTTGATCCCCCATTGTCAGTCGTTGTGACAATACCGGTCAGACGGGCACCGAGAGATGAAAGGGAAGACATGACGCGCCCAAGTCCGTGACCGCCGCCGAGGGCGACCACACGATCTAAATCATCTAATGTGCGGTTTCGCATAGGGTTCCTGTTACTGATATTCACTAAACTTATATGGCCTTAATAAATCGGGTGTAATTTATCATAAAATATGATGCTTTGAGAAATTGCCGTGATTTTATCCGATCTTTTGCCGAATATTTTGATGGATAACAGAGTGATTTATCTTCAGAAGTTGATGTGACAACGTTTCATTAACTCGTTGTATAATAAAATATATATTGAAGGTTGGTGTTAGCTTTTTATTATCTTAAACGTTAGAATCAGCAACGAGAATCTCGTTACTCACACAATTATTCACATAATGATTGGAATTGGTATTAACTCCTAGCCTCTGTGTCTAAGTCATTGTTCTATCATACGGATACCACATTGAGATGATGCTTTGGCCGTGGCTCCTGAGTCACCAGGGTGCAAGGTAGAAATGCCTGCATCTCCCGCATTTGGAAGGTGTTATTGTGGAACAACTCGTAGATGCATTTGCCCGCAAATTTTATTACTTGAGATTATCGATTACCGATGTGTGTAATTTTCGCTGCACATATTGCCTGCCTGATGGCTATCATCCTCATGGACACCAATCGTTTCTGTCCCTGCCAGAAATTCGCCGCGTCAGCCGTGCATTTGCTGAACTTGGGACGGAAAAAATTCGCCTGACAGGCGGAGAACCCACTATGCGTCGTGATTTTTGCGATATCATCGCGACAGTGCATGAAAACCCACAGATCAAAAAAATCGCCATTACGACCAATGGCTACCGGATGGAGCGTGATGTTGCCCGCTGGAAAGAGGCGGGACTGACGGCGATCAACGTCAGTGTGGATAGCCTTGATCCCCGCCAGTTTCACGCCATTACCGGACAGGATAAATTTTTCCAGATTATGCGTGGCATTGATGCGGCTTTTGACGCAGGGTTCAGTGCAGTGAAAGTCAATGCCGTATTGATGAAAAACGTCAATGATACTAGCCTGCCCGCTTTCCTTGCGTGGATTAAACATCGTCCGATCCAATTGCGTTTTATTGAATTGATGGAGACGGGGGAAGGTAGTGAATTGTTTCGTCGCCGCCATCTTTCCGGTGAAGTGATCCGTTGCCATTTGTTGCAACAGGGCTGGCAGCAACAGCAACGCGCCCGTAGTGACGGGCCGGCGCAGGTTTTTAGTCATCCTGATTATCAGGGCGAAATTGGCCTTATCATGCCGTATGAAAAAAATTTCTGCCAAAGCTGCAACCGCCTGCGGGTTTCTGCGATTGGCAATCTTCACCTGTGCCTGTTTGGTGAACAGGGCATTCCATTACGTGATTTATTGTCCGATGACACGTTACTTAATGATCTGAAATTGCGCATTCAGGGTGGCTTGCGCCATAAGCGTGAGACTCACTTTTTACATCAGGGGGATAGTGGCATTACCCCTAATCTTTCTTTCATTGGCGGTTAATTTAACGGCTCAATTCATTTTTCAGGAGCGGAGAGTGTCCCAACTGACCCATATTAATACTGCGGGTGAAGCCCATATGGTGGATATTTCTGCCAAAACGGAAACCGTGCGAGAAGCACGGGCGGAAGCCTTTGTTGAAATGCAGGCTGAAACGCTGGCCATGATTGTTGCTGGTGATCACCATAAAGGCGATGTTTTTGCGACTGCCCGTATTGCGGGGATTCAGGCAGCGAAGAGAACTTGGGAATTGATCCCACTGTGCCATCCGCTGCTGCTGAGTAAAGTTGAAGTACAACTAGAAGCACAAGCCGAACATAATCGTGTCAGAATTGAATCCTGCTGCCGCCTGACGGGGAAAACCGGCGTGGAAATGGAAGCCTTGACTGCTGCGTCCGTGGCGGCTTTGACGATTTACGATATGTGCAAGGCAGTGCAAAAAGATATGGTGATTGGGCCGGTACGTCTGCTGGAAAAAAGCGGCGGCAAATCAGGAAACTTTAAGGTGGGATCATGATCAAAGTCCTATTTTTTGCACAGGTCCGTGAACTGGTAGGGGCTGATTCACTCGAACTGCCTCATGAATATCTAACGGTTGCGGATCTCCGTCATTTCCTGATTGAAAAAGGAGAACGATGGGCGCTGGCATTGGAAGAGGGTAAATTGCTTGCCGCAGTGAACCAATCCTTTGTACATGCTGAACACCCTTTGCACGATGGTGATGAAGTGGCTTTTTTCCCGCCAGTTACGGGGGGATGATCATGGAAAACACACGAATGTGTGTCCAAAGGGAGAGATTCAACGTTGGTGACGAATACCAATGGCTCTCGCAGTGCGATGACGATGGTGCGGTTGTTACCTTTACGGGCAAAGTGCGCAACTATAATCTTGGAGATAGCGTCAAAGCACTGACACTGGAGCATTATCCGGGTATGACGGAAAAAATGTTGCAGGTTATCATTGACGAAGCCCGTCAGCGCTGGCCGCTGCAACGGATCAGTGTCATTCATCGCATCGGTGAATTGTATCCGGGTGAGGAAATTGTGTTCGTTGGTGTCACCAGCGCTCACCGTAGCATGGCTTTTACTGCGGCTGAATTCATTATGGATTATCTGAAAACCAGAGCACCATTCTGGAAAAAAGAGTCTCTGGTGGAAGGAGAGCGCTGGGTAGCAACGCGAGAGAGTGATCAGGAAGCGGCTGGGCGCTGGTAAATAACGGTAAAATCTTTTGGCTGATAATTTTGCGGCCTACCTCTAAAACTGGATAGTTAAATAATATGTCACTGAAATTGCCATTAATCGGCGGATGGTTTTGTTAATGTTCTATGCTAATGTATAACATTTGAATAGATTGTTTATTTTTAAGCAATCCCAATTTCCCTTAACTTGTTATAAAAAGGTAATCGTCATGGACCGATATCAACGTTCTAGTGGTTCGATTGTCCAGAAAGCTGGCTCTGGTGTACAAACTTATATGGCACAAGTCTACGGCTGGATGACTTGTGGTCTGCTGTTAACTGCATTTGTTGCAGGATATGTAGCAAATAGCCCTGAAATCTTAAACGCAATTTTTAGCAGCTCCATTGTATTTTATGGCCTGATCATCGCCCAGCTTGCACTGGTATTTGTGCTGTCTGGCTTGGTTCATAAAATGAGCGGTGCGCTGGCAACAGGGTTGTTTATGCTGTATTCCATGCTGACAGGGCTGACGCTTTCCAGTATTTTTGTGGTTTACACGAGTGGTTCAATTGCCAGCACTTTTGTCATTTCAGCGGCGATGTTTGGTGCACTGAGTGTCTATGGTTATACCACTAAGCGCAGTCTGAGTGGCTTAGGTAGCTTCCTGTTTATGGGGTTGATTGGTATCGTTCTGGCTTCTCTGATAAACATCTGGCTGAAAAGTCCGGCACTGATGTGGGCAATCACCTATATTGGTGTTCTGGTCTTCGCGGGTCTGACTGCTTATGACACTCAGAAACTGAAAGAAATGGGTGCGGAGCTGGATGTTAACGATAAAGAGAACCTGCGCAGATATTCTATTACTGGCGCATTGACTCTGTATCTGGACTTCATCAACCTGTTCCTGATGCTGTTACGTATTCTCGGTGACCGTCGTTAATTACCATTGAATATTTTGAGAAAAACCTGCATTAGCAGGTTTTTTTATATTAAAAAGAAAGTAAGAAGATCTTTTTCTGATTAATTGTTGATATATTATTTCCCATTATCTTTCTGTTAATTATTTTTTAAAGAGAATGTAAAAACAGAATGATGATCGGTTATGTTTCCCTCTTTTTCCACCTCCGGTCAAGAGCTGCTCCTGTGGAATACCTCACTGAAAAATCAGCCAAAAGTTCGGGAGAACATAATTTCTCATAATTCATCAAGCAATTTTACTACGGAATAACCGATAGGCGATCCCGCCAGTTGTCACGGTAATGACTAATAACGGCCATAAGCTGTGCCAAATCACTGAAAAATCCGCGCCTTTCAAATAAATTTGCTTAGTGATATCAGTAAAATGCCGAATAGGATTAACCCACGTAATATCCTGTAACCAAACGGGCATATTTTCGACGGGGGAAATATACCCAGACAGCAGAATAGCTGGCATCATAAACACAAACACGCCGATGAAAGCCTGCTGCTGCGTTGAACAGACAGCGGAGATAAGTAAGCCAAAACCAACAAGCGATAGCCCATAAACCAGAGTGCAGCCATAAAATAGCAGCAGGGAGCCGGCAAAAGGGATTTGGTAAAACAGTGTCCCAATAAGTAAAACAATACTTGCCTGAGTGGTTGCAACAACCAATGCGGGGATCGCTTTACCGAGGAAAATCTGCCATGTCGCCAACGGAGCAACCAGCAATTGATCCAGTGTTCCTTGCTCCCTTTCACGGGCAACGGAAAGTGCGGTCACGATCAAAACGCCAATTGTCGTAATCATGGCAACCAGTGATGGCACCACAAACCATTTATAATCCAGATTGGCGTTATACCAATTACGAATGATTAAATCGCTATTGTTGAGACTGGCCGAATTGCCTAATAATTCCTTCTGATAATTCATCACAATCTGCTGGATATAATTAGCGGAAATTTGTGCGCTGTTTGAGTTGCGTCCATCCAGTAAGACCTGAATTGATGTCGGTGTCTGGCTGGCAATATTGGCACTGAAATTTTGAGGAAAGCGCACCAATAGCAGTGCCTTACGGTTATCTAACGTCGGGCGGATTTCCTGCGAACTGGTTAACAAAATAATGTCAGGAAATGCTTTCGATTTTGCCAGACGCTGGGTTAATTCAATGGAAGCCTGCCCCTTGTCCTCATTATAAATAGCAATGGTGGCATTCTTGACCTCCAGTGTGGCCGCCCAGGGAAACAGGGTCATTTGAAAGAGAACCGGCACAATCAGAGTGGCCCGTGTTTGGGGATTCCTCAGGAGAGACTGTAACTCTTTCATGACTAGCGTATACAGGCTGTAAAACATGCTCTTTCCTTCTTAATCCAGATGCCGACGGGTTTTCCATGCGGTCAGGCCAATAAAAACGATGGCGCTGGCAATCAGCAGAAGCAAATTCGTGATCAGCACAGTGCCGATGTTACCCGCCAGAAATAGCGTTTGTAAGCTGCTGACGAAATAGCGGGCAGGGATGACATAAGTGGTTGCCTGAATAAACGCGGGCATACTGTCTATTTCAAAAACAAAGCCGGATAACATAATGGCAGGCAAAAAAGCGGCATTCAGGGCAATCATTGCTGCATTGAATTGATTGCGTGTCACAGTAGAAATCAGCAAGCCCATACCTAAGGCGGTAGCGAGATAGAGGCTGGAAATCAGTGCCAATAGCCAGAGTGAGCCGCGATAGGGAATGCCCAGTACAAACACAGTGAATACCATGCAAAGCACCATGACGAAAGAACCCAGCACTTGATAGGGTAATAGTTTGGCGAGCAGTAATTCAGTTCGGGTGACTTGGGTTGACAACAGTGCTTCCATTGTTCCCCGTTCCCATTCGCGGGCGACCACAAGAGAAGTGAGGATCGCTCCTACCACCGTCATAATAATTGAAATAGCGCCGGGGATGAGAAAATGCTGGCTGATGGCCGCAGGGTTAAACCAGTAACGGATTTGCATGTCAATGAGTGGAGTCGTTGAAACCGCGCGATTTTGTCCGCGTTGCTGTAGCCAGATTTGCCAGACACCTTTCGCATAGCCTTGAACAAAATTCGCAGTATTGGGTTCACTGCCATCAGTGATTACTTGAATGGGGGCATGACCACCAACGCGGGCGAGCTGGACATCAAAATTTACCGGTATCACGATGATGCCGCGAATCCCACCCATCTGCATTTTATTGATCAAGAGTTGGCGATTGTCGCTGACAGTAGCATCGATATAGGGCGAGCCTGTAAATGCATGAACGAGTTCACGGGCATCTTCACTTTGCTGTTCCATCAGAATGCCGAGGCGCAGTTTGCCGGAATCAAGGTTAATACCATAACCAAAGATAAACAGCAGCATCAACGGGATAACTACCGCAATCAAAGCACTGCTGGGATCGCGGATAATTTGTTTGCTCTCCTTAATGCACAATGCTTTTAACCGACGCCATGAAAAACTGACAGCTTTATGTGCTCCCTGATATTCAGGGCGAATGCGTTCAGGATGGCTCATTGCTGCTCCTTATCATAATTCACCACAAGATCGATAAAGGTTTCTTCCATTGAAGGATTGGGGCGTTCAGGAGTGGTGACCAACAGTTTCAACTCATCAGGTGTCCCGGCGGCGATCAATTTTCCCCGAAATACCAGCCCGATACGATCACAATACTCTGCTTCATCCATAAAGTGGGTAGTCACCATCACGGTAACACCTTTATCTACCATTCCGTTGATATGCAGCCAAAACTCGCGGCGAGTCAGTGGATCGACGCCCGATGTTGGCTCATCCAAAAACAGAATATCGGGTTCGTGCATCAAAGCGCAGGCGAGGGCAAGGCGCTGTTTAAAGCCGAGCGGAAGGCTATCGGTGGTTTGATGTAAGATCGGTTCGAGATTAAAGGCATTGACCATATCAGCCATTTTCTCCCGCTGATGGCGGCCTTTCAGCCCGTAAACACCGGAGAAGAACTTAAGATTCTGTGCAACGGTCAGATTGCCATAGAGGGAAAATTTCTGTGCCATATAACCGAGACGCTGGCGCGCTTTGCCTGAACTGGTTTTTAAATCCATATCCAGAACCAGCGCATTGCCCGAAGTGGGGATGATCAGCCCGCACATCATCTTGAAGGTCGTCGATTTTCCAGCACCATTAGGCCCGAGCAAGCCAAAAATTTCTCCGCGCTTCACCTGAAAATCCACATGATCAGTTGCTGCAAAATCACCAAATTTTTTGGTCAGACTACGGGCTTCTATAACGGTTTCCGTCGGATTGGGCGGTATCTGCGGCATGATTTCTGCCAGTGCAGAGCGATGGGAGGGACCGCCACCCAGTAGATCGATAAAGGCATCTTCGAAGCGAGGTTCAGCGTCAAATAGCTTGGCATCAGGCAGCCCTATTTGCTGGAGTAGATTGCTTTGGTCTACACCAGCTTTTAAGATCAGACGCACAGATCTTCCCTGAATCACCCCATCAGTCACTTGTGGCAGCGTAAGCGCATGTTGCAGGATTTTACGGCGGGAACCTTGTTTGACATCAAGTAGAAAAGATCGTCCGACAATATTCTGGGTCAATTTCTGCGGCTGGCCGCGATAGAGCAATTTACCACGGTTCAGCAGCAAAACATCACGGCACAGCTCTGCTTCATCTAAATAAGACGTGCTCCACAGAATCAACATTCCGTCGGAAGCGAGTTCGTGCACCATCTGCCATAATTCCTGACGGGCAATGGGATCAACACCTACTCCCGGCTCATCAAGCAGCAAAACTTTCGGGCTTCCTAATAGCGTACAGGCAAGCCCCAGTTTCTGTTTCATACCGCCGGACAATTTTCCCGCCAGCCGCCCCGTGAAATGGGTTAACTCTGTGAAAGTCAGTAGTTTTTGAAAAGTGGCCTTGCGCTCTTCGCGAAGCACACCCCGCAGCTCTGCGTATAAATTGAGATTTTCCAGCACGGTTAAATCTTCATACAGACCGAACTTCTGCGGCATATAGCCCAGTTCAGAACGTACTTTAACGCTGTCTTTGATGGGATCAAGCCCCATAATTTTAATATTGCCGTTATCGGGCTTCAATAGCCCTGCCAGCATCCGAATCAGCGTGGTTTTTCCGGCACCGTCCGGCCCGACAAGACCGGTGACCGATCCCCCTTGAATTTCTGCATTCAAGTGCGATACGGCAGGAACTTCCAACCCCGGAAACGTTTTCTCTACGCCGTTCAGTACTATCGTGTAAGCCGAACTGGTCATATTCGCGCCTTACTTATTAGAATCAGTAAAACGCAGAGTGACAGGCATACCCTGTTTCAGCCCTTCATCGGGATCGTTGACAATAATGCGCAGCCGATAGACCAAATCGGTTCTTAGGTCGGGTGTTTCGACATTTTTGGGCGTGAATTCAGCCGTTGGAGAAACAAAGCCGATTTTGCCGTGATAGGGCTGATTTTTCCGCCCATCGGTATAAATTTGGATTTCACGCCCTGCTATCGCTTGATTCAGATTGGGTTCATCAATATATGCTCTGATCCAGACAGGTTTGGTCAGCGAGAGTGTAAAGACGGTGTTTCCGGCTGCCAGCATCGTGCCGGGTTCGATGGCTCGGGTAAGAATGACACCCGCTGACGGTGAAGTCAGTTGCGTATCTTGTGAATTAAGCTCTGCCTGTGCCACGGCAGCTTGTGCTTGCGCCAGTTGCGCTTTGGCGGCGGCAATTTCTTCTTTGCGATAACCAGCCTCAAACTGACGTAACTTATCTTTTGCCGCTTGATAGGCCGCCAGCGCCTGATGTTGGCCGGTTTTGGCATTGTCCAAATCGTTGTCGGAAATCATTTTACGCTGCCATAACCCCTGTTGACGTTTCAGGAAGCTATCAGCGAAGCGGAATGCGGATTCTTTTTGCGTGGTCTCGGCACGTACTTGAGCAATTTCTTCAGTACGATAACCGGCTTCGGTTTTGGCAAGATTTGCTTTGGCGGCGTCACGGGTTGCTTTTGCCTGATTCAGGGCATTGATGAAGGGGGTATTGTCGAGCTGGCCGAGTGCCTGACCCGCAGTGATTGTATCGCCTTCATCTACTTGTAGGGCTGCCAGCTTACCTGCAACTCGAAAGCCAAGATTGACGGTTCTGACATCAACATTGCCATACAGCATTAATTCCTTGTCATTTTGTTCCTGATAATAATCAATGCCGACAATAGCTCCGATAACAATGATGATCGCTAATAGGAAAAGAGCAAACTTTTTACTGTTCATACCATCCCTTATGCGTTATTCAATTTTTAATGTTCAGCCTGTATGGCATTGAGTGTGTTACTTCTGCCGTAACCCGTTAAGCAATAAAGTGATGTGTTGAGATAACACTTGATTGATTAATTCGTATTCTTTGGTGCCAAGATTGTCCCAACCCGTTTGGCGTAGTAACGCTTCTCGAGCCAGACGGAAAGAAAGAATTTCCCCCAACAGGGCATGTGTGTGGATCTGTGTTGAAATCTGGTGTTCATCCGCGCCGATATAATTGGCAATGAGTTTATTCAGACGGGAATAAACCGGGGCAAGCCCTTGTTCATGGATAACGCTGTAAGCCGCTGTGGGCGTCAACTGCTCATGTGACATGATTCGGCTGAGATTGATGCTGCTTGTTTCGAAAATCAGACAGTTATACCTCGTCATTCCTTCATGGATAAATGCCAGTATCGGCGCTTGTGGATAAGGCTGAGAAGTTTCGACAAAAAAACGGTCAATCGCTTCAACGAGTGGGGAAAATTCCGATTTTAACTTATCGGCAATAAATTGTGCGACAGCAAGGTATAGCCCTTCTTTAGAGCCAAAATAATAAGAAATAGCGGCGATATTCTGTTTTGCGTGCTGGGCAATATTACGGGTGGTCGCACCTTCCAGACCGGACTTCCCGAAAATTTCTATCGCTGATTCAATAAGTTGCTGTTTGGCCTGTTCGCCTCGCAATGTTTGAGTCGTTTTAGCTGCCATGTTATGTGTATCCTGTTACAAAGAATTTTCGAAAATGCCATCAATATATCAATCATATGATTAACTTTAAAACTAAAGTAACCTGATGTAAAGCTGGCATAAATTTACGTTAAATCGCTACCAAAAAAAAATAATATGCCTATTTTTTGTCATTTCCTGCAAACCTTTTCTGCCAATAGACACGTTTATTAGCATATAAAAGTCAATTATTCTTTTCTTCTATGCTGCTTAGAAAAACATATCTGTTATAATGCCGCCTTATGATGCATTGCAGTTTGTGTAATTTCTTTGCGATTTATCGCGTCTGTTTTCTTCCCATAAAACTGCTCCTGAACGGGTTTCAGGAATGGTGAAGTCTGGAGCATTTCTTATTTATGAATTTTGAGTCACTCGGCTTGAAGGCTGATATTTTACGTGCCGTTGAAGAACAAGGTTACGTGGAACCCACCCCTATTCAGCAGCAAGCCATACCTGTTGTGTTGTCCGGTAAAGATCTTTTGGCTAGTGCCCAGACGGGAACGGGGAAAACGGCAGGGTTTACTTTGCCAATTTTGCAATTACTGAGTGAATCTCCGGCTCAGGCAAAAGGTCGTCGTCCGGTCAGGGCGCTGATTTTGACACCAACCCGTGAGCTGGCGGCTCAAGTGGGTGAAAATGTATGCAATTACAGTAAATATCTCAGATTGCGTTCATTGGTTGTATTTGGTGGTGTCAGCATTAATCCACAAATGATGAAATTACGTGGTGGTGTCGATATTCTCGTGGCAACTCCGGGGCGTCTGTTGGATTTAGAACACCAGAATGCGGTGGACTTATCCCATGTTGAAATCCTTATTTTGGATGAAGCCGACCGCATGTTGGATATGGGCTTTATTCATGACATTCGTCGGGTATTGAGCAAATTGCCTGCAAAACGCCAGAATTTACTGTTTTCGGCGACTTTTTCCGATGATATCAAGAGCCTTGCCAATAAACTGCTGCGTGATCCGGTGAGCATAGAAGTTGCCCGTCGTAACTCGGCTTCTGAACAAATTGATCAAGCTGTTCATTTTGTGGATAAAAAACGTAAGGGAGAATTGCTCTCTTATATGATAGGCAACCAGAACTGGCAGCAGGTATTGGTCTTTACCCGTACCAAACATGGCGCAAACCGTCTGGCGGAACAGCTCAGTCAAGATGGTGTCACTGCTGCCGCGATTCATGGTAATAAAAGCCAGGGAGCCAGAACCCGTGCGCTGGCCGATTTCAAGTCAGGCCGGATACGTGCGCTGGTGGCGACAGATATTGCTGCCCGTGGATTGGATATCGATCAGCTGCCCCACGTCGTTAACTTTGAATTGCCTAATGTTGCGGAAGATTACGTGCATCGTATTGGTCGTACAGGCCGTGCGGAAGCGACAGGACAGGCAATATCTCTGGTTTGTGTCGATGAGCACAAACTCCTGCACGATATTGAACGACTGCTGAAGCGTGAAATTCCACGTATTGCGATTTCGGGTTATGACCCTGATCCTTCCATTAAAGCTGAGCCAATTCTGAATGGAAGTAATTCCCGTGGCAGTCAGCGTGGTAACGGTAGGCAAAGCCCTTCTAACCAAGGCAGCAGCAAACCGAACCGCTCCAACCAGAGTCGTTCTAACCAAGGCAGTACCAAACAACACAGTGATCGTCCGCGCAGCAAAGGAACCCCATCGGGTCAGCGTCGGCAACGTACTTCATCCAAAACATCAAATGTAGCCGCATCAGGAAAATAATCCATGCGCGTTTTGCTGGCCCCGATGGAAGGTGTTCTGGATTCTCTGGTCAGGGAACTGCTGAGTGAGGTCAACGATTATGACCTCTGTATCACGGAATTCCTGCGTGTAGTGGACAGTCTGCTGCCGGTGAAATCTTTTTACCGGTTGTGTCCTGAACTGGAGCACCAGAGCCGGACACCATCAGGAACACCCGTCAGGGTACAGCTTCTGGGGCAATACCCAGAATGGCTGGCCGAAAATGCTGTCAGGGCAGTTGAATTGGGGTCATGGGGCGTTGATTTAAACTGCGGCTGTCCTTCCAAAACTGTGAATGGCAGCGGTGGGGGAGCTACGTTGTTGAAAGATCCTGAACTCATCTACCGTGGTGCCAAAGCGATGCGGGACGCTGTACCTGAAGAATTACCGGTTACGGTAAAAGTGCGTCTGGGATGGGATTCCGGTGATCATCAGTTTGAAATTGCGGATGCCGTTCAGCAGGCGGGTGCGACCGAACTGGTGGTGCATGGGCGTACTAAAGAAGATGGCTATAAAGCAGAACGCATAGACTGGCAGGCGATTGGCGAAATCCGGCGTCGTCTTGCCATTCCTGTGATTGCCAACGGTGAAATCTGGGATTGGCACAGTGCTCAGGAGTGCATGAAGGTGACGGGATGTGATGCGGTAATGATAGGCCGTGGCGCCCTGAATGTGCCAAATTTGAGTCGTATTATTAAATATAACGAACCAAAAATGCCGTGGAATGGTGTGCTTCAGTTATTGCAAAAATATACTTATCTGGAAAAGCGGGGTGATACAGGCATGTATCACGTTGCCCGCATCAAGCAGTGGCTTGGTTATCTACGTAAAGAATATGATGAAGCCGATGAGTTATTTATGCAGATCAGAGCATTGAAAACGTCTGCTGCTATCTCAAATATTATCTTTTCAGCCGCAGAAGCATGATTATTGCTATCAATTGAAAAAACGTAGCGGCTGGGACCAACCCAGCCGCTATTAAATTATCTGCTATATCCCTTTCATCTTTATTATATTGACCGAATATTTCCCATTATACTGAAAAATATTTTGCTAACTGACCTGTGATAATTATTCATTTGAAAAAATTAACTTTTAAATTTCATTAATGGATTCTGATTTTTTAATGTTAATTTTTATATAAATATGGCTAATGACTTATAAATATCTTTTCTTTTACTATTTGCAATTCTTTTATTTAGTGTCTTAAATTAGGGCATAGAAGAGAAATATACAGTAAAACCATATTAGAGCCTATACTAAGGTTCTTAAACAAGTCATCTAATCAATTCTGGAGGTTGTATATGGGTATCCTGTCATGGGTTATCTTTGGCTTAATTGCTGGAATTATTGCGAAGTGGGTTATGCCGGGGGATAACAGTAGCGGTATCATCATGACGGTGATTTTAGGAATTATTGGTGCAGTTGTTGGTGGATATATCAGTACATTCTTCGGCATGGGAAAAGTTGATGGATTTAATCTGGGAAGTTTTGCCATTGCAGTCGTTGGTGCGATAGTTGTCCTATTTGTATACCATAAAATTTCTAATTAATCGTCTTATAAAAGCAGTAGGATTCATATGCTTGATAGGAAAAAGGGCATGATATTTTAATGCCCTTTGCCGTTTTATCTATTTTTCTAACGGAAGAGAATCATCGGCACCCCATTCAGCCCAAGAGCCATCGTATAATCCCACTTCTTTGTGACCAATCATATCCAGCCCTAATACTAAAACTGCGGCGGTCATTCCAGAACCACAGCTAGTCATTATTGGCTGTTTTAAATCAACGCCTTGCTTTTTGAATATAGCTGCAATTTCGTCTGGTGACTTATAACTTCCATTATCAATCAATGTTGTCCACGGGACATTTTTTGAGCCGGGGATATGCCCCATTCTCAAACCGGGGCGAGGTTCTGGTACTTTGGCCTGAAAACGGTCTTCGGCTCTGGCATCAATAAACTGTATTGGTGCTTTATGATGGAGAGCATCAAGGATCTGTTCCTGAGAACAGACTTTTTCAGGGGTGAATTGGCTATTGAAAATTTGGGGCTGACGGGTAACTTCACCTGATTCCGTTGGATAACCCATTTGCTGCCAACCCTGTAACCCCCCTTCAAGAATACGGATATTGCGAGTGCCAAAGATCTTGAAAGTCCACCATGCTCGTGGGGCAGAGAACATATTTCCCTGATCGTAAATTATTACCAGATGGTTTTCACTGATCCCCATCGCGCTAACGGCCTGACGGAAAACCTCCGGTTCTGGCAGCATATGTGGCAGGTTAGTCTGGAGATTGGCGATTTTATCCAGGTTAAAAAACTGGGCACCCGGAATATGGTTATCCAGCCATAACTGGTGATAATCGATAGTTTGGGTAGGCATGGGGGCGCTGGCGTCAACAATGACGACATTCTCATCATGGAGATGGTCGTTTAGCCATTGCGGACTAACAAAATATTCATTTTTCATGAGCGTTCTCACATGATGTTGCAATGCCGGATATTGCAATAAAAGCGGATGTATTGACGGTTATTGTTGCCCTATCGGGGCGTTTTCCTGCTGTGACTGCTGTGGCTCTTCTACCGGAGTTGTTGAGCGAGTGTACATATTCAGCCCTGCCAAAAAGACACCGCCAATAGAGCCGAGGGAAAATAACACGATGATAATAAGCAGGATTTTTTTCATCTTTAGTTCTCAATAAGATTTTTAATCAGAATTTTTAGCCGCTATATTTTTAAAAGCTATATTTTTAAGTCGTGGTTCTCAGTGATAGCTTCTAGTCATGATTTATAGCCGACACGGAAAGCCAAAAGTATATCGGCTTCTGTATTCCAAACAAGTAATAACCGATTTTCTTGCTTCTTCAATGAAAAAGCTGGAAACGTGTTCCCAATAATAGTGATATAAAGCTGATCTGATAGTCATCCTATGGGAGAATAGCCCTCCAATTTTTATGTAGCAAAACTCATGGCACTTTCCAGCGCAATAAAAAATCAGATCAGCCAATGGTATAAGGCGTTATCCATCCATATTGATGGCTTCATTCCACGCGAGCCTCAACGTCAGATGATTGCAGAGGTTGCAAAGACACTGGCAGATGAAGAAGGACGGCATTTGGTGATAGAAGCCCCGACCGGGGTTGGTAAAACGCTGTCTTACCTGATCCCGGGTATTGCCGTCAGTCGGGCGGAAAAAAAGCCGCTCGTGGTCAGTACAGCCAATGTTGCTTTGCAAGATCAGATTTACAGCAAAGATTTGCCGTTGTTACGCAAGCTCATCCCTGACCTGAAATTCACCGGGGCTTTTGGCCGTGCGCGGTATGTTTGCCCACGCAATCTGGAAGCTATCTGTGCTGCGGAGGGGGAGCAGATTGATCTGATGCTTTTGGTCGAAGACAAAACTGAAATCGCCAATAGTGAAGAACGGGATCTGTGTCGTAGGCTGCGCAGTGATTACAGCACTTTTATCTGGGATGGCCTGCGTGACCATCATCAACTGGCGCTATCGGATTCTCTGTGGGCAAAGGTCAGCACCGATAAAATGAATTGTTTGGCGAGAAATTGCCAGTTTTACCATCGCTGCCCATTTTTCCTTGCCCGTCGGGAAATTGAAAGTGCGGATGTTGTTGTTGCCAACCATTCTCTGGTCATCGCTGCACTGGAAAATGAATCCGTTTTGCCGGACGCGAAAAACCTGCTGCTGATTTTGGATGAAGGGCATCATATTCCCGATGTTGCAAGGGATTCACTGGAAGTTGAAGGCGAAATCACGTTATTTCAACTTAATGGGCAGTTGGATACCTTTGTTCGTAATGTAGAACAATACTTGCTTCAATTTCGCCCGACAAAACCGCCAGCTTTGGCAAATATCACCCGTTTGCAGGCGCATTGTGAAAAAATTCGTGAATGTTTTAAAGAGCTGGCGGATATCACACAGGTATTATTGCCGGAACGCCGTGAAGCAGCAGAATATTTATTTGAACTGGGAAAATTACCTGAAAATTTGCTGTTATGCTGCCAGCAATTATTCAAACTTACTGATGGGGTGCGTGGCCTGTCTGAAGCGATTGTAAATGATCTTACCGATCAAACAGCCAAACAGGATATTGTCAGGTTGCACCATGCTATTCTGCAAACCAGCCGAACATTGGGTTACTTTGAGAATATGGTGAAACTGTGGCGTTTAGCATCACAGGAAGAATCTTCCCATGCACCAATATCGAAATGGCTCACTCGCCGTTATGAGAAAAACCAATCGCATCTTTATTTTCACTGTGCAGGCATTCGAGTCAGTGAGCAATTAACCCAGTTGTTATGGCGTAAGATTCCCCATATTGTAGTGACATCAGCGACATTACGCTCTCTAAATAGCTTCTCTCGTATTCAGGAGCTGACAGGGCTGCATGAAAATTATGATGATCGCTTTATCACCTTGTCATCTCCTTTCGAACACGTACGTCAGGGACGTATTATTATTCCCCTGATGACGCAGGAACCCACTATTCAAAATGAAATGCAGCATCTTGAAGAAATGGCGCGTTATTTTCGTTCGCAGATACTGATGGGAGCCTATCGGGGAATGCTGGTGCTATTTAGCAGCCAGCGTGCAATGGAAGGTTTTCTTACTTTCGTAAAAGAATTGCGGCTTATGTTATTGGTACAAGGTGATCAGCCGCGTTATCGATTGGTGGAAACTCATTGCAGACGTATTGATGAAGGGCAGCCCAGCGTGCTGATTGGATTACAATCATTCGCGGAAGGGCTGGACTTAAAAGGTGATTATCTTTCACAAGTACATATCCATAAAATAGCTTTTCCTCCTGTGACCAATCCGGTCATCATTACGGAAAGTGAATGGCTGAAATCCCTGAAGCGATATCCTTTTGAAGTACAAAGTTTGCCGAGTGCGTCTTTCAACCTTATTCAGCAAGTGGGAAGATTGATCCGCAGTCATGAATGTTATGGTGAGGTGGTGATTTATGATCGGCGCCTACTGAACAAAAGTTATGGTTCCCGTTTGTTGAATGCTTTACCGGTATTTCCTATTGAGCAACCGGATGTGCCGTCAGAAGATGAATTACTGCAAATGAAAAAAGGTCAATAACGCGAGGAAGCGTTATTGACCACGATAAGTTATGCTAACTTCCCGTTTTGGAATTAAGCATAAATATATCCTCCTAAACAAGAAAATAAAACAATAACGCACAAGGTGATCAATTTTGTATATTGCGACCTTGATAAATTTATTAATGATATTAAAGAGTAAATGCCTGAATAATAAAAAAGTAATATCGTATTTGATTGGGTTATTATAATATAATACAGGCCGCATATTGTAAATAATAAAAGACACAGGCTGTAATTAATAAAAATAAATTTTCTTTTTGATGAGAAATTAACAAGATAAGATAGGTGTTTATTTTCTATGTGAATGATATTGTAGAAAAACAGAGTGAATATATAGAGTGTAAAACTGAGATGTATTATTGTTATATAGATTTTTCTATTTGGTGTTTGCTGATAAGTAATATAGCAAACCAGATAGGAAAGTATCACTGAGATAATTAAATTTATTCTGTCAATTACAATCCAAATAATTACTTATGTTTTTGAGAATTCGTTTATTTTCCATTGTGCTGCAACTTGAAAGTTATTGGATAGCTATGAGGAAGGGATTAACATTTGCCGAAGTTAGTCTTAATTATAAATTTTCTAATGTTATTGTTTGAATATTATTATGTTTCTTCATGAAAAAGGATAAATAATATAATAATTAATATTATTTATCCTTTAAGCAAAAATCGGTTTGTAACTGCTATTTATCCAATTTTCTTTAAGAAGCAGGTTTTAAGCACTAATCCTTTGATTTTATCTGAGTTACATTCAACTTCATCTTCACGGTGAGTCAGACGAATGTTTTTGATCAATGTGCCGCGTTTCAGCGTCTTAGAAGTACCTTTGACTTTCAGATCTTTGATAACCTGAACAGTGTCACCATCATTTAATAATGCGCCGTTAGAATCTTTGACTTCGGTATCCATCGTATAGCGTCCTCATGTTGATTTTTAAATCAAAAAGAGATTATAGAGAGAAAAATGATTTTTTTAAAGGTTAGTCTAATCTTTGACATTGTAGCGGCTATTTTTCGATGTTTTTTCTTATTGGAGATTATCCGTGATGCAGAAAGGCCGCAGATGCGGCCATAAGATAATGAAAAATAATATTTTTATTTATTGCTCAATATTTGCTTCGATAAACCATAAAAATTTGTCGAGATCACGGGAAGCTGCGGTAAACATATCCGCCGTATCTTCATCTTCTGCATTAACAATCGCCGACGGATATCATTTGCAACAACGGCGTAGCGGTCTGCCAATGCTTTTAAGTGATCCTGCACATCATGGATGCCCGTTGGGTAATTTTCCAGCAGGGTTCGGCTGTGAACCTCCTGAACGGTTCCTGACGCGGTGCCGCCCAATTGAACTGCACGTTCTGCGAATGTATCAAGGTGATCAGTGAGAGCAGTGCGGAAACCATCAAGCATCTCATGGATGGCAATAAAGTTTCTGCCACGCATGTTCCAATGGGCTTGTTTAGTCATCATGGAGAGGTCGATAAAGTGGATCACCATATGATTCAGGGCAGTAATCGATCTCTGCTTTACATCTTTATTAACGTTGTTGCGGGTATAAATCAGGTGGGAAGTGTTGGGGTTGATTAATTTTGCTGTACTCATAATGATGTTCCCTTAATGCCGTATAATGAGTTATCTCATCGGATGAAATAAGATTAGTTGATAACTCTCCGGGAGTCATATTGCTTGTCTCTATTACATTGATAGTTGATATACCCTTCATATTGATTATTCTAATTTTTCTATTTTAGTTTTCCGCTTAATGGTTGAGGTAGAGCCTATTGAAGCGAAAATAATACAGAACAGGGCGATCCACTGAGTCATCGTCAAATGCTCATTCAAGAAGATAATCCCTGATAATGCTCCCAAGGCAGGTTCAAGGCTCATTAATGTCCCAAACGTTTTGGCAGGTAATCGGGTGAGGGCAATCATTTCCAGTGTATAGGGAAATGCGGTAGATAAAATGGCGATCCCTAGTGCAATAGGCAGCAACGAGGGATCAAACAGTAACTCAGGGCCAGTTTGTATCAATCCCACAGGGAAGAAAATCATAGCGGCAATCAATGATCCAATGGAAACTGTTGCAGCCCCGTAGCCGGCACCAGCACGTTGCCCGAAAATAATGTAGAGTGCCCAGAAAACACCGGCTCCCAGTGCATATAAGACTCCGATAGGATCAAGTGTGCTGACGCCATCTCCGACCGGTAACAGAAAACCTAATCCTGCAATGACCAAGGCGATCCAAAGGAAATCCAGCGGGCGTCGGGAAGAGAACATGGCAACAGCTAAAGGCCCCGTAAATTCAAGCGCAACAGCAATACCAAGAGGAATACGGGACAATGCCATGTAAAACAAGTAATTCATTGCGCCCAATGAAATGCCATAGGCAAAAAGAGGAATAAGAGACTCTCGCTGGAATTTCAGACGCCAAGGTTTAAAAATCAGAAATAAAATAATCGTCCCCAACGCCAGCCTCAGGGCGGTGACACCAGGTGCGCCAATGACATGAAATACTGTTTTGGCCAGTGAAGCACCCGCTTGAATTGATGTCATTGAAAGTAATAATAAAACGATAGGAAGCAGTGGAAAAGAAGCCGCCCGGTGTTTGGAAAAAGACATTTACAGAAAACCTCGGTTACAACATGTTATCTAGGGCTGCCATCTTCGCAGCGAAACAGGCGCAACTCAACTGTATTATCAGTTGTGTAACTTATAATTAAAAAGTAATGATTGAACTGGCAGAGGATTTTGTGGCACTACCCGGCGGCTTTGGCGCGCTGGAAGAGTTCAGTGAGGTCTTTACTTGGAGCATGATTGGCTGGAATAATAAACCGTGTGGCACTTTCAATAATTTCAGCATTAAGGACTAATTATGATAATAAGATCGGCTTTCATACGGGATATTGACGCTATTTTGTCACTCTATAACGTTTTATTTAGTGAAATGGCTGAATTGCAGCCAGATAGGCTAAAAGGCTCGGAGCAGGATAGAAATTTAATTATTTCTTAGAAAGATAATAATAAATTTCATTTATTGGTTGCGGAAGATGATAATGGTGATATTAAAGGATTTTCCATTGCGCAAGAGCAAAATACGCCACCGTTTAATTGTTTGATACCACGAACTTATGGTTATGTTTTTGATTTGATCGTCAGTCAGGATGCCAGAAGTCAAGGAATTGGTCAGCGACTGTTAGCTGGAATGAAAAAATGGACACAAGAAAACAATTATTCGCATTTGGAATTGACAGTATTGTCGCAAAATTTTGAAGCTATTCGTTTTTATGAAAAAGAAGGATATAACGAAGTTAATAAACTGATGTCAATTACTCCGTAATAAATTAATAATTTATTTCACTATCAGAACAATATTCTGATAGTTGATATATTTTTATTTCTCCTGTTGTCATCTTTAACATTAATGTTTTTCAAACACTTGCTAAATACTTTGGCCAGCCGATGCTGGCCTGACGGGTTATGGTTCTTTGTTTTTTATGTATAGGGCAGTTCGATACTCTTTTAGAACTTCATCAATAACCCAACTGGTTCTTGCGGCGGCTTCTCCATTGGATGAACTGATATCATTGCGCTGCAATTGATGAATAACCGTTTGAATAAATGGCATCTGAATATGTTTGGGGTTTTTAAAATGGAATTGGTGCAGCTGATTATTTTCGTCATAATATGAAATAGCTGCATCACCGAATGTCGCAAACGTGATTTTGCCTTTTGTGCCGATAATTTCTACTTTATCTTCACGGTCGCCAGCGACAAAATTCCATATACCAACGCCTTGGATATGGTTTTCAAACATAAATGACATTGAGACACAATCTTCCGCCGGATAGGCTTTTGCCTGTGAATTGGCATGCCCTTTGACCGAAACGATTTTACCCAACAGAAAATCCAATATATCAAGTGTATGGCAGGCTAAATCGACAAATAACCCACCACCGGATATTTCTGGTTTTACGAACCAGGGTAAATTATCAGGATCTTGGTAGCGGGATTCCATTTCTCTGAAGAGTTGGCAATTTACAATGCGCGGAGTACCAATGGCACCTGAATCAATTAATTCTTTTATCTTTAGGAATCTTGGTAGTGCTCTTCGATAATACGCGACAAATAGCGGCACATTCTGAGAACGACAGGCAGCGATCATTTCATTGCATTCTTCAAAGGTCAGCGCCATGGGTTTTTCAACGTATACTATTTTTCCGGCTTGTGCAGCCAGGATAGTATATTCTTTGTGTGTCGAGGGGGTGTCGCAATGTATATCGCATCAATTTCAGGATCATTAACCAGCGATTCGGCATCAGAATACCACTTTGGGACATTATGCCGTTTGGCAAATTCTTTTGCTAAATTGGCGTTGCGCCGCATAACTGCAATTAATTCTGAACCTTCCAGTTTATAAAAAGCAGGGCCACTTTTTACTTCTGTTACATCACCACAACCAATAATACCCCATCTGATTTTTTGCATTTTCTTTTTCCGGTATATCAAATTGTTGAGCCGCAAAATTCATCGAAAGTCTATAATAATTATTGGCCTTATTCTATGTTTTCTTAGCGGGCAATTCAGGTTGTTTCATAAGAAAATTTTATTTATTTTTTTATGTGAACGGGGTCTGTGTTTTGGTTTTTGAGATAGAGGTCGAGGTATTCTGGCGATACTTTTTTCTTGTTGTGTCATAATGCGCGACTATCGATTTTTTCCAAATTCCCTTTTATCCACTTTAAGAGCAAAAGTTGTGTTAAGTACAAACAACATCACCATGCAGTTTGGCAGTAAGCCACTATTTGAAAATATTTCTGCCAAATTCGGCAACGGCAATCGTTATGGTCTGATTGGCGCGAATGGGGCGGGTAAGTCTACTTTTATGAAAATCCTGGGTGGAGATTTAACGCCAACCGCCGGTAATGTCAGTCTTGATCCCAATGAGCGATTGGGTAAGCTACGTCAGGATCAGTTTGCTTTCGAAACCTACACGGTGCTGGATACTGTCATCATGGGGCACTCGGAACTGTGGGAAGTTAAGCAGGAACGTGACCGCATTTATGCCTTGGCAGAAATGAGCGAAGAAGACGGCTATCGTGTGGCTGATCTGGAGGTCGCCTACGGTGAAATGGATGGCTATAGTGCAGAGGCACGTGCGGGAGAATTGCTGCTCGGTGTCGGTATCCCTGTGGATCAGCATTATGGTTTGATGAACGCGGTGGCACCGGGTTGGAAACTGCGTGTCTTGCTGGCACAGGCACTGTTTTCTAATCCTGATGTTCTGCTGCTCGATGAGCCAACCAACAACTTGGATATCGATACTATCCGCTGGCTGGAACAAGTGCTCAACGAACGTAACAGTACCATGATTATTATTTCCCATGACCGCCATTTCCTGAATATGGTCTGTACTCACATGGCAGATCTGGATTATGGCGCATTGCGTCTGTTCCCGGGGAACTATGATGAATACATGACTGCGGCGACGCAGGCTCGTGAACGTCAATTGGCAGACAACGCCAAGAAAAAGGCACAGATTGCCGATTTACAGTCATTTGTTAGTCGTTTCAGTGCCAATGCGTCTAAGTCTAAGCAGGCAACGTCCCGTGCTCGCCAGATTGACAAAATCCAGTTAGAAGAAGTGAAAGCTTCCAGCCGCCAAAACCCGTATATCCGCTTTGAACAGGAGAAAAAACTGTTCCGTAATGCGCTAGAGTTGGAAGGTGTCACCAAGAGCTATGGTAACGAACCACTGTTTAAGAACCTGAACCTGCTGATGGAAGTTGGCGAAAAAATGGCGGTTATTGGTGAAAACGGTATCGGTAAAACTACGCTGCTGAAAACGCTGGTAGGTGAAGCAGAGCCGAACAGTGGTACGATCAAATGGTCTGAAAATAATACGATTGGCTATTATGCGCAGGATCACGCCAGCGATTTTGACTGCGATCTGACGGTATTTGAATGGATGAGTCAGTGGAAGCGCGAAGGAGACGATGAGCAGTCCGTGCGCAGTGCGCTGGGACGTTTGTTGTTTGGTCAGGATGATATCAAGAAGAAGGTCAAGGTACTGTCCGGTGGTGAACAAGGACGGATGCTGTTCGGTAAACTGATGATGCACAAACCGAATATTCTGATTATGGATGAGCCAACCAACCATCTGGATATGGAATCCATCGAATCCCTTAACCTTGCGCTGGAACTTTATCAAGGTACGTTGATTTTCGTTTCCCATGACCGTGCATTTGTTAGCTCATTGGCAAGCCGTGTTTTAGAAATGAAATCCGACGAAGTGATTGATTTCAGAGGGACTTATGATGAGTATCTGAGAAGTCAGGGAATTGCTGAGTAAAGTCTTTTTTCTGCCCGCATGATCTTAAAAGTGAATATTATTTTTCAGTTTGCGTATTGAGGGCGGAATGGCTGAAGTGAATACAAGGATGTAATTCCCCGATAAAGTACCCTATCAGGTATCAACCAATAAGTAAGCGCCTCATATGAAGCGCTTTTTTACTTGTCGTTATTGACGATTAATAAATACATGAAGTGATAGATAAATCTGGTGAAAAATCTATAACATTAAAGCCAAAGCCTTTTGAAATTTTCACTGTATTGGTGCCTGATAACCATTGAAATGAAACAGCAGGAGAAACACATGCTGTCATATTATTATGATGCCAAACGCGGGGTGTGTGTGCATGACCGCTACCAATAAATTTAACCCTATGTTTCTCACAAAGTTCCAGTATTGCTTTGGCATTGTTCAGCATGCAGCTATCTACAATTGGCGTACCAACCGGCATGGCATGATGATGCATAAATATAGCGATATTAAAATTGCTGTTTGTGATAATTTTTCTTTCTAATTCAGCAAGGTTATCTTGAGTTATAAAACCATAATCTTCTCCTTCAACGACAGTATCGACGGCAGTTATATACCAATTATCATTGTTATATTCACGGGAGGAAATAATGTATTTTGGTTTTTCTTCCGCCAGTGTTATTTCAAAGTTTTTATTGAGATCATGATTGCCGAGTATGGAAATATAAGGTGTTTTTAGTGACTCCATTTTATTCAAAAAATATCTGTAGGCCTCAACATCACCATCATTTGCAATATCACCGGACACGATAATTAACTCTATTTCAGTAAGGTTCTGTATTCTATGTATTTCCTCACAAACAAAATCAAAGTTATCATACGTATTTACATCAAATAGTTTTTTATCTCTGTTTCTGGTCAGGTGTATGTCTGTCAAATTAACGACTTTCATTTTTTATTACCTCTGAAGAAAAATGGATTATATGATATGCCCCAATCATATACATCAGCCGACTCTAGTTTTTTGACTTTATCCGCTAAGATGATCCCTATAGGCAGAAGAATAATGGACATTACGACTTTGTAAGACCATGTTGTTGTGATTATTGTTATTAATTCATTGAAATTATATTTTGAAGAGAGGCTTATAGGATAAGCCGATAACAGAAGAGCTGCCTGAGTGGTCATCGAGGCAATGAGATACCTGATGAAAAAGAACCTGCCAAGAAAGACTTTTTTCAGGCTGGATATAACAAATCCGTTAATAAAGTAAGAAATGGGTACAGAAGTCCATGTTCCTACCATAACACGCCAAAATTCTCCGAATAATGACTTAAAATTCATTGATATCTGATTGTTTTCGGGTTGCATATGCGATGCTACAAAGATAACCATGACAAAGATTGATTGGCATAACACCATGATCCAGACCGTTTTTACACCTTGCCGGTATCCATAAACCTCTGTCTGAATCGTGGATATAAGAAAGTAAAACGAAAACAAAATTCCACTAAATGTAATTTTAAAATCATAAAAGTCTAGTGTTTTATATACAAGAACATCACAAGTTATCATTATTGTTACAGATAGAGAAATAAACAAAGAATCATACTTAAACTTTGAATGAGTGGGGTAATTCTGAGTCATTTGATTACCTTTAAATTTGGGGATTTAGAGGGTTTTATTTTTTCAGCTTTTGAGATCTCGTCAGATATTTTCCTTCCATCTTTTAATCCTGACATATAGGCTATTCTCACAAGACTCGTTGGATCTATTTTTTCTACTATATTCTGTTCTATAAGCAGTTCTTTTTCATTAATTTCTCTGCGAGAATATGCATTCTGTATGATGAATGAAAGATCTCTTCTCTCCTCTATTATTTTGAATTTTTGTTTTTCTCTCATATCATATTCTTCAAACCTTGCTATAAATATGATATCTTGAGGATTGATATTGTATAACAAATCGCTTTCAAAAATATCTTCTGCTTCTGCTTTTGCTTTTATGCATGTATGGGTGCCTAGTTCTTTCAAGATATAAAATCCGTTTTCCTTTATAGGCTCGAATTTTTGCAAACTGTATATATAACGAGTTTCGAATATTTTTTTGAGAAAACTTATTATCTTAACCACAATTAAATCCTATTTTAAGTTTCTAATTGATCTAATCACAACTCCAATTATTGTGTAATTCTGCGTTAAAACTGTTTTCCGTTCGTTCTCAATGCCTAATATTGAAAAGTAAATTCCACTTTCGCCGACAAAAACTTGTCTAAAACAAATGGGAGCATCTTTAATTTTTACGAGAACGACATCACTGTCACAAACTGCCTCGGTTTTAGAAACTATTGCGATGGTGTTACTGTCAAAATAGGGAAATAAAAGGTTATTTCCAAATTCTACGGCAAAAAGAGAGTCTTCATGATTATCCTGAATACTGAGCTTATATAAATTTTTAGTGATTATTTTGCCAGATACGTAACCATCCAATTCATCATACCTAACCAGAGGTATTGATGAGATAATTTCTTCATTTTTATTTGATTCAGATAATTTTCCATCGGTAATTTCACCCACATTCACACCAAATACATCTGCAATTGATGAAACAGTAGCAATAGTGGGGTTTCCAACTCCACGTCTGAGGCTGTTGATAGTCGCAATTCCGAGACCAGTTAATCTGCTCAGAGTTTGTGAGTCTATGTTGTTCTTTTTAATCAAAAAATCAATGTTTTTAGCGATGTTGGATAACAAGGCATCAGCTTCCGTTGATTTTTTATCATTCAGTTCTTGCATTATATAATCTCATTGATATTATATTATCATTGATGGTGATTTATAATACTATGTTATCTATTAAGATTTTATAATACAAGAATTCAACATCAGGGAAATCTCACCATAGCCCGAATACGACTCTAAGGAAGAAATATAAAAGAAAGGAGTAATGTCTTTATGTGATTATAACATGAGTAGACGGGTAAGAAAATTTGATTTTCATCAGACAACGTTATCAAATCATCATCAATATTTTTATTCCCCTTAACCCACGTTTTTTCAGGTAGGAAAGGCAGTGAGTATAGAATAGGGTTTGTTGTTAAAATTAGCTTTAGCAAACCTCACACTGAGGATCTTTAGGCAGCCTGATCTCACGAAATTGCAGGGTCATGGCATCGAACAATAACACTTTGCCACGGCTGACTTTCCCGTATTGAGTCAGTAACTTAATCGCTTCCATCGCTTGCAGGGAGCCGATAATTCCCACCAGTGGCGCCATCACGCCCGCTTCAACACAGGTCAGGCTGTTTTCACCAAATAACCGGCTCAGGCAACGATAACAGGGTTCATCCGGTTGATAAGTAAACACGGCCAGTTGCCCTTCCATGCGAATAGCAGCACCGGAAACCAAAGGGACTTTTCGCTCGTAACACAGGCGGTTGAGCTGTTCGCGAATGGCAACGTTATCCGTACAATCCAGAATAAGATCATGTCGGCCAATCAATTCATTCAGTGATGGATCATCCAATAATCCCTCAATGGGATGTAAGGTGACGTGCGGGTTTATTTCCCGTAGTGTCTGGGCGGCCGAATGCACTTTGGGTATACCGATGCGCTCATCGCGATGAAGGATTTGTCGTTGCAGGTTGGAAAGGGAAACAGCATCAAAGTCCAGCAGAGTGATTGTCCCAACGCCAGCCGAAGTAAGATACTGGGAGGCGGCACAGCCGAGACCGCCTATACCGACAATCAACACATTGGATGATTTTAACTTTTCCTGTCCGTCAAAATCGAAATCACGCAGGACAATCTGCCGATTGTAGCGCAGGATTTCTTCATCGGTGAGCTCGATAACCATTATTTTCCCGTTACCTATTGGTTTTTCAGTAAGTGGTTGAAAAATTCGATTTGCACTGTTTCGCCGGTCGTAATATGCCCGCGCTCTCGTTCCAGCACAATAAAGCAATTACCGAGGCTATATGAGCTGAAAATATGGGAACCCTGATGTCCGGTGGTTTGTACTTCTAATTCGCCATGTTCATTAATGGAAGCGGTGCCGCGTTGGAAATCCAGCCTGCCTGGGGACTTTTTCAGTGGTGTGATGGCTTTAGCATTGAGGCGCATTGGCGGTTGCCATGCTGTAAAACCTGACAGACGGACAATCAGCGGTTGTACCAGTTGATAAAAAGTCAGCACGGCTGAGACAGGATTTCCCGGTAAACCACAGAACCACGCGTTTTCCAATTTGCCAAACGCAAAAGGTTTGCCGGGCTTAATAGCCAGTTTCCAGAAATTGATTTTGCCGACTTCTTCCAGAACCGGTTTGGTGTAATCCGCTTCACCGACAGAGACCCCGCCACTGCTAATCACTAAATCTGCTTGTTTATCAGCTTCGGCAAAGGCATTGCGCAATGCGTCAGGGTTATCGGGGATCACACCGAGATCGATTACCTCACAATCTAGTTTTTCCAGCATCAGGCGCACAGCAAAACGGTTAGTGTCGTAAATTTGACCTGCCTGTAATGGTTCACCAATCGCCTGTAATTCGTCACCTGTAGAAAAAATGGCAACCTTCAATCTGCGAATAACCTCAACCTTTGCAATGCCCAGAGAGGCGATCACCGGCAACTGTGCTGTGGATAGTTTGGTTCCTTTTGGCAATACGACCGCATTCTGAGTGATATCTTCTCCAATGGTACGGATATTCTGCCCTTGTTGAATGGGATAGGAGAATCGAATATCTGTTTCCGTAACTTCAGCCTGTTCCTGCATTATCACCGCATCGGCACCAGCGGGAATAGGAGCGCCAGTCATGATACGAATGCAACTGCCGGCAGGCCATTCTCCTTGAAATGGTGCACCGGCGAATGCCTTGCCTGCTACTGGCAAAGCCTGATTTCCGTTTAGATCGGCAAGACGAACAGCATAACCATCCATTGCTGAGTTATCGAAAGGGGGAACGTTGATTGGCGAAATAATATCTGTAGCGGTGATCCGGCCAGCGGACTGCGTCAGGCTGATAGTCTCTGTTTGAGTCAGGGCAACGGCTTGTGCCAATAGTTTTTCCAGCGCTTGTTCGAGCGAGATTAAGCCTGAGGTATGACAATGATCCATAAAGAACTCCCAATATGCCGCCAATAGCGGATAAACGTTTATTCCTGTGCTGGCCGCATTATGGCAAAGATCGCTTTGATGGGGAATTGTTGCCACATCAGAGAAAGAACGAAATGTTACGAAAAAAGGTGTATTATATTTATGATTTGTTATAACTGAATAATGTCAATTAAAACAATTAATCCCATTATTTTTAATCACTATGAGAAATCAAATTATCACTTCTGGCCGTCGTCATTATCAAGCTTTCCAGATTGCATTGAGCGGTTTTCTCGCTTTAGTTGTTGCAATGGGAATAGGACGCTTCACTTTTACTCCACAAGTTCCGCTGATGATCGCTGAATCCCAATTCACACTGACGGGAGCGGGAATTGTTGCTGCATTTAATTACCTTGGTTATCTGGCTGGCTCTTATGATGCGATGCGAGCACAGCGATTCGTGGAATACCGCCTGTGGAGTGGGCTGTGGGGGGCGGTGATTATCACGTTGCTTTCGGCACTGCTGGATGGGCCAATATTGCATAGTATTGCTCGCTTCTTTATTGGCTGGGCGAGTGGTTGGACGTTGGTATTGGTCGCTGCATGGGTAAATGATGAACTGGCAAAACTGAATCGTCCGAGATTGAGTGCCGCTGTCTTTGCCGGAACAGGAATGGGAATTTTGATTAGTGGTGTGCTGGCTGTTGGTATCCAATCTTGGGCGATGGGCGCGGCCAAGGCTTGGGTGATTTATGGCATGTTGGCGTTGCTATGCAGTATCTATGTCAGTCGTTATCTGCCGCGTCGTGGTGAACTGCACCGCCCACAGACTAACGTCCAAAAACTTATTCTGACACCGGAAATCAAACGGTTGATATGGAGTTACAGTCTGGCTGGATTTGGTTATATCCTACCCGCCACATTCCTTTCTCAAATGGCGACAGAGCGTTTTCCTGACAGCCTGTTTGCACAATTTGTCTGGCCGATATTTGGTGGCGCTTCTGTACTCGGCATTGTACTGGGAATTTTGCTGAGCCATGTATCGACTACTCAAATCCGCTTGGCGATCACCTTGTGGCTTCAGGCGATTGGAATATTGATTGCTGAAGTGCTGCCGGGTATTGGAGGCCTTGTGATCGGGGCATTGTTGGTGGGAGGGGGATTTATGTGTGTCGTGCAACTGGCCTTGTTGTATGGACGTGAATTAGCGCCGAATCATGCTCGTTATATGGCGGGGCTGCTGACCACGGGTTATGCGCTGGGGCAATTAGTCGGGCCAATGTTTTCAGCTACTTCGACGTGGCTAACGGGCAAACTGGAGCCTGCTTTGTATATCGCATTTATTGGTCTGGTCGTTGCGGGGTTACTGGTCTTCAGGCGCAATCAGATCCACAGTGAGTAATCCAAATTTGGCGCATTGATATTGATAACGTGCAGATAGAGTTGTACACAGATACAATGTAAACACATACCACGCGAGTGGATACCATGTCAGCAGGTGTCTTGTGAATCCGTATTGTATGTAAGGTGTTAGATTCACAGATATCTGCGTAAAATATGCGTCTCGATTTCCCGTCAAGTAACGGAAAGTATTATTCTTGGAGAAACTGATGTCATCCCTAAGTACAGAAGCCGCTCTGGTGCACTCAGCACTGGTCTCCCGTGGCCTTGAAACCCCATTGCGTGAACAAACTCTGAAACCAGAAGTGCGTAAGGTACTGATTCAGGAACACATGACAGAAATTATGAAACTGTTAAATCTCGACCTGAGTGATGACAGTCTGGCGGATACGCCGAGTCGTATTGCAAAAATGTATGTAGATGAAATATTTTCAGGATTGGATTACAACAACTTTCCGAAAATCACCTTGATAGAAAATAAAATGAAAGTGGATGAGATGGTAACGGTGAGGGATATCACGCTGACCAGTACCTGTGAACACCATTTTGTCACTATCGATGGCAAAGCCACGGTTGCTTATATCCCTAAGGATAAGGTGATTGGCCTGTCGAAAATTAATCGGATCGTGCAGTTTTTTGCGCAGCGCCCACAGGTGCAAGAGCGGCTGACACAGCAGATCCTGATTGCACTGCAAACGCTGCTCGGTACAAATAACGTTGCCATTTCCATTGATGCTGTTCATTACTGCGTGAAAGCCCGTGGCATCCGCGATGCGACCAGCACGACGACGACAACTTCTCTCGGCGGTTTGTTTAAATCTAGTCAGAATACACGACAGGAATTTTTGCGTGCCGTGCGTCACCTGCACTTATCATGATGAACTCTTATTATCATGGAAAAGAGTGAGGTAATGGGTCAGCGGATTGAGGCACTTGATAGTGTGCGTGGTTTCGCTATTCTGGGAATATTAATTTTGAATATTTTCAGTTTTGCCTTGCCATATGCCGCTTCTATGAATCTTTTTTATACAGATCCGATCTCATTTTCTGATGTGATGACATGGTCTGTCCTGAGTCTTCTTACTCAGGGAAAATTTTTATTCATTTTGACTTTGTTATTTGGTGCTTCACTTGAATTACTATGGCAGCGAGGGCGTGAATGGAATATTCCCAGACTGATTATACTGGCTGTTATTGGCTTGTTGCACGGTATCTTGCTGTGGGATGGTGATATTTTACTGTTATATGGTATTGTCGGTCTTTTGGCATGGCACTTTATCCATACTCGTCATAGATTGTTTGGTAAAGGAATTACTTTTTATCTGTTTGGTTTGATGATGTTTTATCTTCTGGGGTTGTTTCCAGTGGGAGAAAATAGTGCCTTCTGGCAGCCAACACCGCAGGATATTTTTCATGAAAGTCATTGGAAAACCCAGGGTGGGTTATTGGCTATCGAGTATCGTTTTCGTCAGGTAAGTGGCATGATGATAGTGGTTATCGTGCAATATGGTTGGCAAATGGTTGGGGTGATGCTCTGTGGGGCGATGCTGCTACGCAATGGCTGGCTGAAAGGGGAGTTTAGTCTCAGCCATTACCGCAGGGTAGCATTATGGCTACTTCCGTCAGGTATGGTCATTCAGGTTATTGCTCTGTCCATACAGTGTTTATATCCCTTCAGCTATTTTGCCTCATGGACTATTCGTCATACTATCTCCGAACTGGCGACGCCCTTGCTGGCATTGGCTTATATCGCGTTGATTTATGGTTTTTGGCCAATCATTTCCCATTGGCGAGTGAACTTCTGGTTACGACAAGTTGGTAGAATGGCGCTGACCAGTTACTTGCTGCAAACTTTGATTTGCACCACGATTTTTTATCGTTGGGAATTTTTTGATCAGTTTACCCGTTTGGAATTGCTGGTGTTTATCCCGTTGGTCTGGGCTTTCAATATCTGGTTTGCCTGCTGGTGGTTAAAACGTTATCAGCAAGGGCCGATTGAAAAGCTCTGGCGTGGTTTAACCAGAAAACTGGCTGGCAGGGTTTAAATGAAAAGGTAAGAGCCTATCCAATAGGCTCTTATGCTATTTCTACGTTTATTAACTGCGGGGCTTTTTCCTCAATTCCTGTAACTCTTCTGGCGATACGGCAGGATAGCCTTCAATACCTGTCGGGATGAGAGTTTCGCTGGGAATCGGTGTTAACGGGCCTAAAAAGCGAGGTTCCCGTTTCAAAATATAAAGGTCAGCCAAGGCTCCGAGGCGTGCAAATACTTCCCTGAAACGTATGATCATCATATTCTTGGGAGAAGATACGGCATAACATTGTGCGTCTATGCCCATATGCATGGCAATAAACAGGGCGCGTTCACAGTGGAAACGCTGAGTAATGATAGTAAAGTTGTTGGCATTAAAGACCTTACGAGTCCGGACAATGGAATCCAACGTCCTGAAGCCAGCGAAATCCATTATTACTTTGGAAGCCGGAATTCCCGCCTTGATAAAATCTTTCTGCATTGTAATGGGTTCGTTATAACTGAGTTGGGCGTTATCTCCGCTCAGTAACAGGTAATTCACCTTCCCGCTGTTGTAGGCGTTAGCAGCCCCTTGAATACGGTAGAAATAATACTGGTTATAGGCGCCGGATGTGTAATATTTGGACGTGCCGAGTACCATACCGACTTCTCGTTCAGGAAGCTGGTTGAGGTCATCATAAATATAGGGGGCGGTTTTCCAGCTAATCCAGCGGTCAAGCATAATGACTGTTAGTATTAAAACAGCCATGATGAAAACCAGCCCGGTAATCAGGCGCTTCCACATTGTTTTTCTTTGCCTTGTGCGTACTCATGATTCAATGTCTTAAAGGCTACTTTACTTGAAATATTGAAGCAAGCTTTCGTGCGGTAATAAAAGCCTGCCAACTCCGTTGGCAGGCTTTTAGCTGATCTTAACAGGTCTTAGATCAGAATGAAGTGCGTTTATAGACGCGATATTCTGGTTTCCAGAAATTGCGCTCAATGGCTTGCTCCAGCGCATCTTCTGACGTGACGGTAGCCATGCCTTGAATCTGGGCTTTTTTCGCCACTTCTTTAGCTATTTTGCGGGAAACGTTTTGAATATCATCAATCGGTGGCAGTAATGGGCCTGAACCCGTTTGTGCCAACGGTGAACAATCCGCCAATGCGCGGCTGGCTACCATCAACATATCATCCGTAACACGTCTGGCACCGGAAGCAATGACGCCCAAGCCGATGCCTGGGAAGATATAGGAGTTGTTGCACTGTGCGATAGGGTATTCCTGACCATCATATTTCACAGGGGCAAATGGGCTGCCAGTCGCGACCAGCGCTTTGCCATCCGTCCAGTTAATGATGTCTTCAGGGCGCGCTTCCACACGTGATGTCGGGTTGGACAGTGGCATGACGATTGGACGCTCACAATGTTTGTGCATTTCACGGATAATCTCTTCCGTGAACAGACCCGATTGGCCGGAAACACCAATCAAAACGGTAGGTTTGGCATTGCGAACCACATCCATCAGTGAAATGCTGTCATTGCTGACATCCCATGATTGCAGGACGCTGTTTTTCTGTACCAGTACACTCTGGAAGTCCAGTAGGTTTGGCTGTTTATCAGTCAGCAGCCCAAAGCGATCAACCATGAACACGCGGGCGCGGGCCTGTTCATCGCTCAATCCTTCAGATTTCATCTGAGCGACGATCTGTTCGGCAATACCACAACCGGCAGAACCTGCTCCGAGGAAGGTCACGGTTTGATCTCTCAACTGGCGTCCTGCGGCGCGGCTGGCGGCAATCAGGCTGCCGAGGGCAACGGCTGCTGTGCCCTGAATATCATCGTTGAAACAGCAAAGATCATGACGATAGCGTGTCAACAGCGGCATAGCATTGGTTTGGGCAAAATCTTCAAATTGCAGCAGCACGTTTGGCCAGCGGCGTTTCACAGCCTGAATAAATTCATCGACAAATTCATCATATTCTTTGCCGGTAATGCGTGGGTGACGCCAGCCCATATACAGTGGGTCATTCAGACGCTGCGGGTTGTTTGTACCAACATCCAATACAACTGGCAGAGTGTAAGCTGGGCTGATCCCACCACAAGAGGTATACAGCGAGAGTTTACCGATAGGAATACCCATGCCGCCAATGCCCTGATCTCCCAGACCAAGGATACGTTCACCATCGGTAACAACGATGACTTTAACATTCTGCTTGGTGGCATTTTGCAGCATGTCATCGATAGACGCTTTATTTGGATAGGAAATAAACAACCCACGGGCACGGCGATAAATATCAGAGAAGTGTTCACATGCTTCACCCACCGTAGGGGTGTAGATGATAGGCATTATTTCGCTGAGATGGGCATCAAGAAGCCGATAGAACAGGGTTTCGTTGGTGTCCTGAATATTTCTTAAATAAATGTGTTTGTCACCGTCACTTTTAAAATCGCAAAATTGGCGGTAGGCACGCTCGGCTTGTTCTTCTATCGTTTCAACTATCTGAGGTAATAAACCATGTAAGTTGAAATTGCTGCGTTCTTCTTCAGTAAAGGCACTGCCTTTATTCAGAAGAGGAAATTCCAACAAGATAGGGCCAGCGTAGGGAATATAGAGAGGACGTTTACTTTCGTGTTCCAGTTCCATGATACTTACTCTTTGGACTAATCAATAACAAAATTATAGATCCTAAGAAGATAAAAAAAATAAGTACAGTAAATATTATTTAATTATGTTTATCATGAGCAGAAATGAGAGATAACTTACAGAATTAGCTAATTAAATGTTATGAATTTTTTCGATTATACCCCCTCTGAGCGATTCAGAGGGGAATTTTGCCATTTTGTTAAGTTATCTTAATTTCATGTTTGCCCGAATTTTTTACTGAATTGTTGTTTTTAAAGATGGGCAGTCAAAATCTATGGCATTCTATTTTGGTGCAACCGAGGGCAGTTAATGTGGATTCGGTTGCGCTTGATTGGGATAGATGGCTATTTTTTCCTTCCACTAATATTGCCCGTTTGATGGACTGACAATTGCCACCAGACATATTCATTAAGATCAGAGCTGCCTGTAAAGGCGGTAAACTTGGGTTAAATGCGGCATTTTCCGCATAGCGGCCGGTGTAAACCTGATCTTGTTCATCCAGCAGTGCGATACCGGCATGGGACTGGCTGTAAGGAGCATGGCTTTGGTTCGCCGCATCCAGTGCTGCCAGCACTAATTCGTCACAGGTATCCAATTGGTAGCCATGATTGACGGTATCCAGCAGTAATGGTGCGTCCAGTAAATCGTGTGGGCCGAAGGCTTCGGGCAGGTAGTCAGCCAGCGTCAAACGTGGGCGGTTGGGTAAACAGACTTCCAATTGTGTTCCACTGTTCAATTCATTCATGAACTGGCGGCAGTGCCCACAAGGCGAATAATTGACGGTGATGGAAACCAGCTTTTTTTCACCGCGCAGCCAAGCATGGGTGATGGCTGATTGCTCGGCATGAACGGTTTGCTGCAAGGGAACTCCAGCAAATTCCATGTTGGCACCAAAATAGAGGTTGCCACTTTCTCCCCGTGCGATTGCCCCGACGTAAAAATGCGAGATAGGTGTAATGGCACAGGCCGCTGCAAGTGGTAATAGAGCAAGTGCCAGCGCATGATCATCAAAACCGCAGATTTGCCTGATTGACTCAACCTGCTCCGCGGTCAGCATTGCTGGAAAATCGTCATTACCGATATAGGGTAACAGGGCTTCTTGCAGTTTAGGGGTAATTTCTGACCAAATAGCGTGAAAACGAGCTTGCATAGAATGATCTCCAAATTAATTGAAGGTCATTCTAGGATGTCTACTCAGGTTTGTAATGTGATAAACGCCATATAATCAGTGAAATGAGTGTAATAGATACGTTATTTTAGTGACTTATATCAAATTTTTACTATTTTTATGAATTTTTTCACCGTTTGATCACGAGTTGCTAACGAGCAAAATATTAGCCAAATAGATGAAGCAGTACAGGAAATAAAAAAGGTGCTATCAATGAGGTGATAATGCCGCAGGTCATCAGTGCCAAAGAACTGTATGCACCTTCAATATGATCGAGTTCGGCACAGCGTGCAGTACCCACGGCGTGGGATGCTGTTCCCATGGCCAATCCTCTTGAAGCCGACGTTTTTATTCCTAGAATATTGAACAGGTTATGACCAAAGATCGCGCCCAAAATACCGACAGTAATTACGCAAGCTGCACTGATAGCAGGAATTCCGCCAACGGAGTCAGCAACGGCCATGGCAATTGGTGTTGTGACGGATTTGGGCAGCACAGAGGCAGCGATTTCAGGGCTGGCTCCCGCCCATAACGCGATAGCTGTACCTGTCACCATCGCGACAATACTACCGATAAAACAGATGCTAATAATGGATTTCCATTGAGCGCGGATTTGATGGAGCTGCTCATAAAGAGGGAAGGCCAATGCGACAACGGCGGGTTGCAGTAAGTCGTTTAAGATCCTGCTACCGATAAAATAGTGCTCATAGGGGGTGTGAGTCATCAGTAGCAAAGGAATGATAACGGCCATTGATAGCAACAATGGATTAAAGATGGGCAGCTTGAGCTGCCGTGATAATTTTTTGGCGCAATAAAATACGAGCAGTGTTAATGGCAGTGACCACCAGATATGGCTTAACATTTTTATCTTTTATCCGATTGTTGTGATGGCGGGGAAGTGAGATCGGGTTCTTTTCGTTGAGCGCCGGTAATAATGCGTTTGCAATGGACATAATGGGAACTGTAAGCAACGACAATCATGACAATTACTGTACTGACGATACAGGAGAGAACAATCGGGAACATTTGCTGGCTAAGTTGCGGGTAATAATCCATAACACCCACCCCGATAGGTAAAAACAGTAATGTCATGTTTTTCATCAACAGGCTACAGCCCGGTTTCACCCAATATGCAGGAATAAGCTGGAATGCAAGTAAACAAAACAAAAGAAGTAAGCCAATAATGCTGCCGGGGAGAGAGAAGGGAAGTAGTGCTGAAGTGATATTCCCGGCGATGAGGCACAAATAGAGCAGCACGAATGCACGCAGGTATTGCCAGCCTATCACCAGCATGTTTCGGAAAGACATAAACATAATTCCTCAATATAACGAGGGTTTTATCATACGACTAACTCTGTAAATGTGCCATACATCACATTAAAAAGCGGACTTTTTTTGAGTCCGCTTTGTTGTTTATTATTATACCTTAATTTCACAAGGCATATGATGGTTATTTAACCTGCATTCCTGGTTGTGCGCCGCTGTCCGGGCTTAACAGGAAAATCTCTTTTCCACCAGGGCCAGCAGCCATTACCATGCCTTCAGAAATGCCGAAACGCATTTTACGTGGTGCGAGGTTGGCGACCATCACTGTCAGACGGTTCTCCAGCGCTTTGGGATCTGGATAGGCTGAACGGATACCGGAGAAGACCTGACGCGTTTCACTACCAAGATCAAGGGTCAGTTTCAGCAGCTTATCTGAACCTTCGACAAAATCAGCTTGCTTGATCAGTGCGATACGCAGGTCAACCTTGGCAAAATCATCAAATGCGATGGTGTCCTGAATGGGATCATCGGCCAGTGGGCCTGTCAGGGTTTTTTGTGGCTCGATGCTTTCTTTGGAGTCAGCCACCATCGCGTCAACTTTTGCCATCTCGATACGGTTAAACAGTGCCTTAAATGGTGAAACTTCATGGTTAAGCAATGGTTGCCGGATGCCATCCCAAGTTAGTTCGGTATTTAAGAATGCTTCTGTACGGTCAGTCAGGCTCGGAAGAACCGGCTTCAGGTAAGTCATAAGAACGCGGAACAGGTTGATACCCATTGAGCAGATGGCTTGCAGATCGGCATCCCGACCTTCTTGCTTGGCAACAACCCACGGTGCCTGTTCGTCAACGTAGCGGTTTGCCAAATCGGCTAATGCCATGATTTCACGGATGGCCTTACTGAATTCACGGTGGGTGAAGTCTTCCGCAATGCCTTCAGCCGCATCAACAAATTGCTGGTACAGCGCAGGATCAGCAAGTTGATCAGCCAGTTTGCCCGCAAAACGTTTATTGATGAAACCTGCGTTACGTGAAGCAAGGTTAACCACTTTGTTCACGATATCGCTGTTAACGCGCTGAACGAAATCTTCCAGATTGAGATCGATGTCATCAATACGGGAGGAGAGCTTCGCAGCATAGTAATAACGCAGGCAATCTGCATCAAGGTGCTTCAGGTACGTTTCAGCTTTGATAAACGTCCCGCGCGACTTGGACATCTTCGTGCCGTTAACCGTGATATAGCCGTGGACGAACAGATTGGTCGGCTTGCGATAGTTGCTGCCTTCCAACATGGCTGGCCAGAACAGGCTATGGAAATAAACGATATCTTTACCGATGAAGTGGTAGAGATCTGCTTCGGAATCTTTCGACCAGAATTCGTCGAAATTCAGGTCATCACGTTTGCTGCACAGGTTTTGGAACGAGCCCATGTAGCCAATTGGCGCATCCAGCCAGACGTAGAAAAATTTGCCCGGTTCATCAGGAATTTCGAAACCGAAATAAGGTGCATCACGAGTGATATCCCATTGTTGCAGACCCGCGTCGAACCATTCCTGCATTTTGTTTGCGACTTGTTCTTGCAAGGAGCCGGAACGCGTCCATTTTTGCAGCATGTCGCTGAAAACAGGCAGATCAAAGAAGAAGTGCTCTGTATCGCGCATTTCTGGCGTCGCGCCGGATACTGCCGAGCGGGGATTAATCAATTCCGTTGGGCTGTAAGTGGTTCCGCAGACTTCGCAGTTATCGCCATACTGATCTTCGGCCTTACATTTCGGGCAGGCACCTTTGACGAAACGGTCTGGCAGGAACATGCCTTTTTCTGGATCGTACAGTTGAGAAATCTTCCGGCTCTTGATGTAACCGTTCTTTTTCAGTTTCAGATAAATTTGGGACGCAAGTTCTTTATTTTCTTCGCTGTGTGTAGAGTGGTAGTTATCGTAGCTGATGGCAAAGCCGGCAAAATCCTGCTGATGCTCTAGGCTCACTTTGGCAATCATTTCTTCTGGCGAGATCCCACTCTGCTGGGCTTTCAGCATAATTGGTGTGCCGTGGGCATCATCAGCGCAGATAAAGTGAACCTCTTTGCCGCGCATTCGATGATAACGAACCCAAATATCAGCCTGAATGTGTTCTAGGATATGACCGAGATGAATTGGACCGTTAGCATAAGGTAACGCACAGGTCACCAATAATTTGTTCGCGACTTGAGACATGGTTAGGATCTGACTTCCATATATTGAAAAGGGTTTTTGATGTTACCTGATCAAGGGCATTGTCGCTAGGGTAACGCAAGATCTTCGTTACTTTTATTTAAGGCGCTATTCGGCGTCGATTTCAATTTTGGTCTTATCCCAAGCCGCCGGCTTCTGCTATGATGGACGAACGGTTTTAGGTTAAAAGAAGACAAATCAAAAGGAGCCGGGATGAACTCACAATCCCCCGAGCAGACCAGTCCTGACCTGCTGAAAGAACACGTTGTGAAAATACTGGCAACGTTCAAGCATCCGACTTTAGAGCGAGACTTGATAGCCCTGAAAGCATTGCATCATTGCGCCATGCTTGATGGGGTACTGCATATTGAATTAATGATGCCGTTCGTCTGGAAGCGGGCTTTTGCAAAACTGAAGGAAGAAACGACTCAATCTTTGCAAACGGCTACTGGAGCAAAATCTGTTGACTGGCGGCTTACCTATGATATCTGTACCTTGCGCCGCGCTAATAATCTGCCGGGTGTCAACGGTGTCCGCAATATTCTGGCGGTCAGCTCAGGGAAAGGTGGAGTGGGGAAATCCAGCACGGCGGTGAATCTGGCACTGGCGCTGGCGCAGGAAGGGGCAAAGGTGGGTATTCTGGATGCGGATATTTATGGTCCGTCCGTGCCCAATATGCTTGGCACAGCTCAAGAGCGCCCAACTTCACCTGACGGCCAGCACATGGCGCCGATTATGGTGCACGGCATGGCGACGAATTCCATCGGCTATCTTGTCACAGATGACAACGCGATGGTTTGGCGCGGGCCAATGGCGAGCAAGGCTCTGATGCAGATGTTACAGGATACACTGTGGCCGGATCTGGATTACCTGGTCATCGATATGCCGCCGGGAACAGGGGATATTCAGTTAACGCTGTCCCAGAATATTCCGGTGACTGGCGCGCTGGTTATTACAACGCCGCAGGATATTGCTCTGATCGATGCGATAAAAGGCATCGCGATGTTCCAAAAAGTTAATGTGCCAGTATTGGGTATTATTGAAAACATGAGCATCCACATATGCAGCAACTGTGGCCATCAGGAGCCGATTTTTGGTACGGGTGGTGCAGAGAAACTGGCGGAAAAATACCATTGTCAATTGTTGGGGCAGATTCCGTTGCATATCTCACTGCGTGAAGATCTTGATCGCGGCGAACCAACGGTCATTAGCCAGCCTGACAGTGAATTGGCAGATATTTACCGTGACATTGCCGCCAATATCTCTGCTCAGATGTACTGGCAGGGAGAGAAAATTCCTACGGAAATTTCTTTCCGCGCAGTTTGAGTTAAGCAATTTCGTGTCGATACGCGACGGAACGTTGTTGATTAGCAACAGTCACTGTGACTTTGTTGGTATTGTCGCTATCTGGTCTGTGATCGGTTCATGAATCCTATATCAGCATCGCCGATCAATGGCTCTGTTTATACAGAGCCATTTTTTCATTTTTCAAGGTGAAATCGCGGGATTTTTATGCGAGGCGTATAGAAAAAAACGAGACTTATCTTGTTTACTCTGGAATAGAAGTCATTAACTCCCTATAATCCGCCAAACATAGCATTACTGAATGCTACGTCCCCACTTTATTTTTTCTTTTTTAACCAGGTTACTTCTATTATGGCTGATGAAGCACATAAGTGTACAATCGTAGGTATTGCAGGTGCCTCTGCCTCAGGCAAAAGTCTTATTGCCAGTACACTTTATAGAGAATTACGGGCTCAGGTTGGTGATCACAATATCGGTGTTATTCCAGAAGATTGCTATTATAAAGACCAAACAAACACTCCTCTGGAAGAACGTTATAAAGTTAATTACGATCATCCAAGTTCAATGGATCACAGTTTACTGTTCGAACATATCCAAGCATTGAAAGCCGGAAAATCCATTGAATTGCCTCAATATGACTATGTTGCTCATACCCGCAAAACCGAATCCATCCATTTTGAACCGAAACGCGTCATCATCCTTGAAGGTATCCTACTATTAACGGATAAGCGTTTGCGTCAGGAGATGGATTTCTCTATTTTTGTAGATACACCATTGGATATCTGCCTGATGCGCCGCATTAAACGTGATGTGAATGAGCGTGGACGTACATTGGATTCTGTCATCGAACAGTATAAAAAAACCGTTCGTCCAATGTTTCTGCAATTTATTGAGCCATCAAAACAATATGCCGATATTATTGTTCCCCGTGGTGGGAAGAACCGCGTGGCTATCGACATATTGAAAGCCAAGATTGGCCAATTTTACGAATAATTTGCCGTTCAGGCATTCATAAGCATCATCGTATTTTGAGAGGAATTAATGCGACTCTGTGACCGTGACATTATTAAATGGATTGATGAAGGTAAATTGGTAATTACCCCGCGTCCCCCTGTTGAACGTATAAATGGGGCAACTGCTGATGTGTGCCTTGGGAATCAGTTTCGCGTTTTTCGTGGTCATACTGCTGCCTACATTGATTTGAGTGGCCCCAAAGCGGAGGTCAATGCAGCACTTGATCGTGTCATGAGCGATGAAATCGTTTTGCCGGAGGGAGAAGTTTTCTTCCTCCATCCCGGCGAACTTGCATTGGCGGTAACGCTGGAATCGGTCACACTACCCGATAATCTGGTTGGCTGGCTGGATGGGCGTTCATCTCTAGCGCGTCTCGGCCTGATGGTACATGTCACTGCCCATCGGATTGATCCAGGCTGGCATGGTCAAATTGTTTTGGAATTTTATAACTCAGGCAAATTACCTTTGGCGTTGCGCCCAGGCATGGTGATTGGGGCGCTGAGCTTTGAACCCCTTTCGGGTTCAGCTGACCGTCCTTACAACCGACGTCAGGATGCCAAGTATAAAAATCAGCAGGGCGCTGTAGGCAGCCGAATTAGTGAGGACTAATTTTTTCTGGTGAAGGTATTCATCTTGTAGACATGAGACTGAGGAAGTCATGAAAAGATTGTTGACGACACTCGTTATTTTGTTAGTAGTCATTGTTGCTGGTTTAGCTGCGTTAGTTGTGCTGATTAATCCGAATGATTTTCGTAGCTACATAGTCGAACAGGTACAAAAGAAGAGTGGTTATCATCTCGTGTTACAGGATGATTTGCGCTGGCATATCTGGCCAAAACTGAGCATTCTGACTGGGCAGATATCACTAACGGCATCTGATGCTGAAATACCTGCGGTGGTGGCAGAGAACATGCGTTTGGATGTCGAATTACTGCCGCTGTTATCCCACCAGTTTGTAGTCAAAGAAGTGATGCTGAAAGGTGCAGTTTTGCGATTTATGCCGGACAGCCAGCCGCAGAAACAGGCTGAAGCCCCGATTGCGCCGAAAAGTGATATCCAATATCCGGTGGCAGGGGGTCAAGGTTGGAAACTGGATATTGCCAGAATCAAGGTAGCGGATAGCTTACTGGTCTGGCAAACTGATACTGATTCCCAATTAAATATCCGTGATATCAATTTTCTGATGGAGCGGAAGGATCAGGATCACGTGAATCTTGAATTCAGCAGCAAGATCAATAAAAACCAGCAGGAACTGGCATTCGAATTCAATACTTCCGTTGATATTTCTGATTATCCGCAGCGCTTGGCGGCTGATGTCAGTTCGCTCAAATATCAACTGAAGGGAGTCGGAGTACCGTCTGAGGGCATCAAAGGGACAGGCAGTGTTAGCTTAGCGTACCAATCATCTCCTTCATCCATTTCGCTACAAAAACTGGCATTAACGGTAAATGAAAGCGAACTTAACGGCAATATTGCTGTTAAATTGCAAAATAAGCCGCAATACACCATCAACCTGAGTTCGCCAAAACTGAATTTAGATAATCTTCTGGGATGGGATGCATTACCGCAAAATGATTTGCAGGCAAGGCATGATTATCGAATTGAAAACAGTTTATTGAAACCGGTGATTGCGACGTCTGTTTCACCATTATCAAATTATGATCTGAGTTTACTGAAAGCGTTTGAGGCCAATCTTTCGTTTGTGGCGGATAAGGTTATTTATCAGGGCATGGATATTGATAATTTTGTCTTGAAAGCTGTCAATGATGATGGAATGGCAGAAATCTTGAAATTGAGCGGCGATGTATTTGGTGGGCATTTTGCGCTCCCCACGACGATTGATGCCACGGTTAACCCAGCTAAATTACATACTAAACCGCTCTTACAAAATATAGAGCTGAAACCACTGTTGACGGCTCTGGCTCTGCCACCCGTATTCAGTGGGCAACTTGAACTGGATGGTGATCTTCTGGGGGAAGGCTATGATGAATATGCTATCACCCATTACTGGCAGGGTGATCTGAATATTGGCTTGGAAAATGCGCGTTTGGAGGGATTGAACATTCCTCAGCTTATTCAGCAGTCTTTTTCGAGGGCGACTGACCAAGTTAATCAGCCAGAGAGTACTGATGATTTTACAGAAGCAAAAAATATGTCTGTCAGAGCGCAATTGAATCAAGGTGAGCTCAAGGTTGATAACCTTTCTGCGATATCGGGAATGTTAAATATCACAGGGCAGGGCAAGGCGAATTTGCTGAAACAAAACACAGATATGTCGTTGTGGGTGCAATTGACAGGCGGCTGGGGAAAACAAAACGAATTTGTGCGTAATCTACAGAAATTAAAAGTGCCCCTGCGGGTTTATGGTAATTGGGATAACCTGCAATATAAGCTCGATGTTGAAGCATTGCTGAGTGATGAATTACAGAAAAAAGCCAAACAATCCATCAGAAATTGGATTGAACAGAATAGTCGTGCTGAAGATCGTAAGGAATTTGAGAATTTATTGAATAAATGAGTTTTCAACATACCTAATGAGATTATGGTGCTGGTTTATTTGTAGGGAGATGCAAAGGGAAATGTGCTTGGCTGGCAGATTGGATCTAAATTACTGAATATTAAAGGTGATCGCCTCGGCGATCACCTGATTTATGCCAATTCTATAGTGGCACGACTTCACTATAAAATAACGGGTTAGGAATTAAACTTCCAGTGTATATTAATACCCTATAACCTGATAATCGAAGTGAGGAACCCAGCCAACCTGCGGCGTTGTGACAGATATTGTCAATGTATCTTTCGACACTCCTACTCCATTTGGATTATTCCGCTGTGTTTTTACATCAGCAAGGTAACCCGGTTGTTGATTATCAAAATTACTCCCGACAATACTTGCATGGCATGAAATTATGCCGTTTGGCAAGCTGATTGGTAGCTGTATTTTGTAGTAGTGGGTATAGTATGTAACCCCACCGATAACGAATGAATTAACTTCACCAATCGGTTCACTAGCTACTGCGAGTCCGTTGATCTTGATGATATCACCAAGCTTGATTATGGTGACATCTGTTCCGACTCGACGGGATTCTATACCTAACCCAATGAGATCGGACAGGCCAAGATTTTTTACAAACGCTTTCTTGTCTGGGATATCCGCCCCGTTTTGGCCTTTCTCCAGTCGGCCGCTGGCGTTATTATTGGCGCTCTTAGCCAAGTCTTCAACTTTACTGATACGGAGATCAGTTTCCGCTTTAGTATAAGCGCTTACATCAGATGCTATAAGTTTAATGTCCGATAACAGCGCCTTGCCATTCACTGTACGAGTTAACGGCACTCGGCTATCCGCATTATTATTTGCGCTATTTGCCAGTTCCTTAACATCGTCGATGCGACTATCAACCTCTCCTTTGCTATAGACATTGAGGTCAGATGCTTGCAGTTTAATGTCTGTTAACAAGGATTTACCATTTACTGTGCGAGTTAATGGTACTTTGTTATCCGCGTTGTTATTTGCATTATTTGCCAGTTCTTTAGCATCCTCGAAAAGAATGTTGACATCTGCTTTGTTATAGACATCGATATCAGTCGCGGTCAGTTCAATATCTGTTGACAGTTCTCTGCCGTTTACTTTGCGATTTAATGGCACTTTGCTGTCAACATTTTGAATGGCAGAAATAGCATTCTTATTGGCAGTATCAGCGAGTTTATCAACTATGTTGATACGATCATCGGTTTCCTTCTTGTTATAGGCACCAACATCATCCGCAATCAGTTGAATATCGGTTGACAGTTCCTTGCCATTAACTTTGCGAATGAGTGGCACTTTGCTGCCGGCACTTTGAATGGCAGAAGTGGCATTTTGATTGGCGGTTTCAGCCAGTTTGTCAACTTTGTTGATACGATCATCGATTTCAGTTCTGTTATAGGTACCGATATCAGCCGCACTCAGCTCAATGTCAGTTAACAGCTCTTTGCCATTGACTTTACGGATTAACGGCACTTTGCTGTCGGCATTCTGAGTCGCGGTCGTGGCATTCTGGTTGGCGGTTTCAGCCAGAACTTTGACGTTATTAATATGTGTGTCAGTTTCTACTTTGTTGTAGGCACCAACATCTGCCGCGTCCAGTTTAATATCGGCTGACAGCTCTTTGTCATTAACTTTACGGGTTAACGGCACTTTGTTGTCAGCACTTTGGATCGCGGTGGTGGCGTTATGGTTGGCGGTTTCAGCCAGCTTATTGACATTACCAACCTGAGTCTTGACGTCACTGATACGGTCGTCAGTTTCTTTTTGACTATAGGCATTGACATCAGCCGCGCTCAGTTTAATATCGGCTGACAGCTCTTTGTCATTAACTTTACGGGTTAACGGCACTTTGTTGTCAGCACTTTGGATCGCGGTGGTGGCGTTATGGTTGGCGGTTTCAGCCAGCTTATTGACATTACCAACCTGAGTCTTGACGTCACTGATACGGTCGTCAGTTTCTTTTTGACTATAGGCATTGACATCAGCCGCGCTCAGTTTAATATCGGCTGACAGCTCTTTGTCATTAACTTTACGGGTTAACGGCACTTTGTTGTCGGCACTTTGGATCGCGGTGGTGGCGTTATGGTTGGCGGTTTCAGCCAGCTTATTGACATTACCGACCTGAGTTTTAACGTTATTGATATGATCGTCAGTTTCTACTTTGGTATAGGCACCGATATCCGCCGCATTCAGTTGAATATCGGCTGACAGCTCTTTGCCATTGACTTTACGGGTTAATGGCACTTTGCTGTCGGCATTCTGAATCGCGGTCGTGGCATTCTGGTTGGCGGTTTCAGCTAGCTTCTCAACTTTGCTGATATGCTCATTGATTTCCACCTTGTTATAGGTACCGATATCAGTCGCGTTTAGTTCAATATCTGTTAATAGTTCTTTGCCATTTACCTTGCGGGTTAATGGCACTTTGTTGTCAGCGTTTTGAATAGCGGAAGTCGCATTTTTATTGGCGGTATCAGCCAATTGCTCAACTTTATTGATATGAGCATCAATTTCCGACTTATTATAAGTACCGACATCCGCCGCGTTCAGATCAATGTCAGTTAGCAGCTCTTTGTTATTTACTTTGCGGGTTAAGGGGACTTTGCTGTCAGCACTTTGGAGGGCAGCAGTCGCATTTTGGTTAGCGGTATCAGTCTGTTTTTTAACTATGCCGATAAGCTCGTCGGTTTCCGCTCTGTTGTAGGCATTTACATCAAGTGCGGTCAGTTCAATGTCTGTTAACAGTTCTTTGCCATTTACCTTGCGGGTCAAGGGCACTTTACTGTCAGCGCTTTGAATTGCGGAGGTTGCATTCTTATTGGCAGTTTCAGCCAGAGCATGGGTTGTTCTTACCGCTTTTGATGTTGCAGCATGAGTTTCATTGTCACTATCTACCGCGTTACTCAAAGTGACAAGACCCTTTTCTTTCAATGTTGCATCTGGGTGATTGCGGCTTTCGGCATGATCTTTAATTTTTTCTCTCACGTAATTGCGTGTTGCCAGACCAGAAAATAGCTCGTTTACCCAGCCAGTCCAATCTGAGTTGCTGACGGGTAGCGCCATGCTAACGGTCTGTTCCTGCAATTGAGGTTTGTAGAGATCTGCACAGTTTCCGACGGCAACCAGCGTTCCATCCTTGTCAAACAGACCGATTTCGCGGATCCACCAGTCACCTTGACCCTCAGGAAGCACCTGTTCGGCGATAATCAGGTTGGGTTTTTTGGGGTCAATGGTCAGTACATCAATTTCAGCGCGATGCTTTTCATTAATCAGTTTGGATTGGGTGACGTTTGGGATGGGTAAGCTGCCACCGCCATCACCAACGGCCATATGGGTAATCTCAAGTTTTGTACCCGATGTCGCAGCATTTTCCAGTTTACTAGTGCCTGCATGTGTCAGTAATGCAAAATATTTTGTACTCATATAAAACCCTCATTTTATCAACAATAAATAGACGTATTGCTAACCCAGCCACAGGAAATTTTGTTAAAAAGTTCCCGGGCAATATGAAGGCGGTGGTGACTTCTCCGCCCATGAGTAAATCATCAAACCTGCTCATTAACACTGGAGAGCACATCTTGTGCGTGAATTTCCTGTCGTGGAGTGTGGTCAGTGTCAAAACTACCTACCACGACACACATCCCCCCGTGATATCTGTTTGAGTTATGGCGCTGGTTTATAATCAGCCTGCGTCATAAACGCATTAACTGGGTGAATGTGTGTTCGTAGAGACATCTTGCAGGCAATGTCAAATGAGACATTCAATTGTACCTGCGAAGCTGTCCAGATAAATTATCTAAAAATAAAGGTTAAAACGATACAATAAAATTTATCAGAGCTGAAAAAACCGACATTATGTCGGTTTTTGTCAGTTAGTGATGGGTTTAATGCAGTGAATTATGCTTCTATTTTTTCTTCCGTTTTCAGGGATGTGATTTTCACTTTATTGATGCGGTGGCTGATTACTTCGAGCGGTTCAAACAGATATTCGCCGATCTGTAACTGCTCACCTTGTTGTGGAACACGCTGTAGGTCTTCCATCAACAAGCCAGCCAGTGTCTGGTACTCGCGCTTTCCATCCAATAGCAATGGAACATAGAGCACCAGGTCATCCAGTGGCATAAATCCATTGGCGATCCAGTATCCCTCTTCCGTTACCTGAATATCATGGCGGGCGTCGATCTCTCCACCGCCTGCCGGCAGATTGCCTGTAATGGTTTCCATCACGTCAGTCACTGTGACCACACCTTCAACGGAACCGAATTCATCAACAACAAAGGCGAAGTGCGTCTGTGCCTGACGGAACTGCTCCAGCGCCTGAAGCAGGGAGAGTGATTCAGGGAAGATCAGAGGCTGTTGCACCAGTTTCCGTAAATCAAATGACTTATGAGTCAGTTGTTGATTGAGGATATCAATAACATGCACTACGCCGAGTGGTTCGTCACTGGCTTGCTCATCCGTTACTACAATTCGTGTATGCGGTTGCTTTTCCAGTAACGTTGTCAATTTTCCAGTTGGTGCATGGATATCGAGGTAAACCACATCGTGGCGGGAGGTCATGATACTGCTGACTGTACGTTGCGCCATGCTGAGAACACGGGCGATCATATGGCGTTCCTGCGGTTCAAAGACGGCTTTATGATCTTCATGATCCGCGATCAGATTGGAAGCATGATTGTCCAGATCGGCGTTTTCACGTTTGCCATTTAAAATGTGAAGTACAGCCTCTGCGGTTCTTTCGCGCAAGGAGCGGGAAGCACTCAGGAACCGACGGCGATTGAATTGGGAAAACTGGTTCAGTGCTTCGATCATGATCGAGAAGCCGATGGCGGCATAGAGATAGCCTTTCGGAATAACATAGCCAAAGCCTTCAGCCACCAGACTGAAACCGATCATCAGCAGGAAGCTGAGACACAGGATAACAATGGTCGGATGAGCATTAACAAATTTCGTCAGCGGCTTGCTGGCCCATATCATCAGAATCATGGCAATGATGACAGCAGCCATCATGGTGCCAATGTGATTGACCATACCCACAGCAGTAATGACAGAATCCAGCGAGAAGACGGCATCCAAAACGATAATCTGCACAACAACAGCCCAAAAATTTGCACCTTTGCGCTGTTGGTTGTTATGTAGCATTTTACCTTCCAACCGCTCATTTAACTCCATTGTAGCCTTGAACAGCAAGAATATTCCCCCTATCAGCATAATTAAATCGCGGGCGCTGAAAGGATGATTCCATAAAGTTAGTAATGGAGTTGTCAGTGAAATAAGCCAAGAAAGGCTGAATAACAGGAGCAATCTCATGACCAGAGCACAGGTCAGACCTGTCAGGCGAGCTTTGTCTCTCTGTTTTTCAGGAAGTTTGTCTGCCAGAATGGCAATAAATATTAAGTTGTCAATTCCGAGAACAATTTCTAAAACGATAAGTGTGGCCAAACCGGCCCATATCGTAGGATCAGCGATCCATTCCATACAGTTTATTTTACCTTTTAATGTGACGGCTTGTGCCGATTACTTGAATAATGCGGATTGGTATCAGAAATATCAATAGGTGATTTATTCCAGTTGGAAATTTTTTCAGCAAAAAAACAGTATGACGATATCGGTTGCATCAATAACTACCCCTGAAGCCTATTCCTGAGTTAACATGTGATCTCATTAACAAATTGCCCACTGTAATTTTGTTGTATATGACATTATTTGATTGACATAGTGTTGAGTTAGGCATCTTGGTGGGCAGCAGTCATGATCAGACGGGAGTTATTCATGTCCAAACAACAGATCGGTGTTGTCGGTATGGCGGTTATGGGGCGTAATCTGGCGTTGAATATAGAAAGCCGTGGTTACTCTGTATCCATTTTCAACCGCTCCAGCGATAAAACTGATGAAGTTATTGCTGAAAATCCAGGGAAAAAATTAGTTCCAAGTTATTCCATTGAAGAGTTTGTCGGTTCACTGGAAAAGCCACGTCGTATTCTGTTGATGGTCAAGGCAGGTGAAGCTACGGATAAAACCATTGCATCGCTGACGCCACATTTGGATAAGGGTGACATTCTGATCGATGGTGGCAATACCTATTTTCAGGATACTATTCGCCGCAACCGTGAGTTGTCTGCTCAGGGTTTTAACTTTATCGGTACAGGTGTTTCCGGTGGGGAAGAAGGTGCATTGAAAGGCCCGTCAATCATGCCGGGCGGTCAGAAAGAGGCTTATGAGCTGGTTGCGCCTATTCTGAAAGAGATTGCTGCCAAAGTTGATGGTGAGCCTTGTGTTACTTATATCGGTGCAGACGGAGCAGGCCATTATGTGAAGATGGTTCACAATGGTATTGAATATGGCGATATGCAACTGATTGCAGAAGCGTATTCTCTGCTGAAACACTCCTTGAATCTGAGTAACCAGGAACTGGCGGATGTGTTCAGTGACTGGAACCAAGGTGAACTGAGCAGCTATTTGATCGAAATTACCGCTGATATCTTCCGTAAGAAAGATGAAGAAGGTCAATATCTGGTTGATGTCATTCTGGATGAAGCTGCCAATAAAGGTACGGGTAAATGGACTAGCCAAAGTTCTCTGGATCTGGGTGTTCCAGTAACACTAATTACCGAATCCGTATTTGCTCGTTACATTTCCTCTCTGAAAGATCAGCGTGTTGCTGCCTCTAAAGTTCTGTCAGGGCCAGAAGCCCAGCCATTCAATGGTGACAAGGCAGAATTTATTGAGAAAGTTCGCCGTGCCTTGTATTTGGGTAAAATCGTTTCTTACGCTCAAGGCTTCCAGCAGTTGAAAGCGTCTTCGGATGATTACAACTGGGATCTGAATTATGGCGAAATTGCTAAGATCTTCCGTGCAGGTTGTATCATTCGTGCGCAGTTCCTGCAAAAAATCACAAATGCATACAATGAGAACGCGGCTATCGCCAACCTGCTGTTAGCACCTTACTTCAAGCAAGTTGCGGATGAGTATCAGCAAGCCCTGCGCGATGTGGTTTCTTATGGTGTCCAGAATGGTATTCCAACGCCAACATTCTCTGCGGCTATTTCATATTACGACAGCTATCGTTCAGCGGTTTTGCCTGCAAACCTGATTCAGGCTCAGCGCGATTATTTCGGTGCGCATACCTATAAGCGGACTGATAAAGAAGGCGTGTTCCACACTGAATGGTTAGATTAAAAATCGGCTGTTAGTAAATAGGGTGCTGGAAGTTCAGCACCCTTAATAAAATATGCGATAAATTATTCGATTATCCAAAACGTGTTTTTGACAAAACCCCTAAACTTTCTTCCTGCACCATATCAACTTTTTTGTATCAGCCTTTCAGCAAATTTTTCAATGAAGTGTGCTACCTCTGGATCGAGGCTAACAATTAGCACAAAGCTGATAATCAAAAATACAACTATTATCAATGTAGAAATATTATTCATATAATAATCGCCATATGATCTAATTAACATTATAGCACACTATTAATTTCATTAATTGCGATATTATTTGCTGTTAAATTTTGATGAATGTTGCTAGTTCAGGCATCGCTATACCTATTTTAAAATTTTACAAAGGCGATTATTGATATCGATCAAAATTGCTGAGGTAGATAAGTGTCACATTGTAACCCACCTTTTTTGCATCAAGATTTGAAATACTTCAGTGAAACCTAAGGAGTTCCGAATGGCAGTATCAACTTTCTTTATCCCGCCAGTGAATAAAATCGGTATGGGATGCATGACTGAAGCCATTGAATTAATGAAAAATTATGGCTACAGACAGGCTTTGATTGTCACTGACCGAGTGTTAAACGAGATTGGTGTTGTTGGAGAGGTTCAGAATTTACTGGCTGAAGCAGGGATAAAGAGTGCGATTTATGATGGGACGAATCCAAATCCGACCACTATTAATGTTGAAGAAGGGCTAACCATCCTGCGCCAGCATGATTGTGATTGCATTATTTCTTTGGGAGGCGGTTCACCGCATGACTGTGCAAAAGGGATCGCGCTGGTGGCGGCTAACGGTGGGGATATCCGTGACTACGAAGGCGTTGATCGTTCTGTTAAACCTCAATTGCCATTGATTGCCATTAACACCACAGCGGGTACCGCCTCTGAAATGACGCGTTTCTGTATCATTACAGATGTTGATCGTCATATCAAAATGGCTATTGTGGATAAAAATGTGACGCCTATTTTGTCAGTCAATGATTCGGCATTGATGGCCGGTATGCCGGAAGGACTCACTGCTGCAACCGGCATGGATGCGCTGACTCATGCCATTGAAGCCTACGTTTCTACGGCAGCCAATCCTATCACTGATGCCTGTGCGTTGAAAGCAGTGACGATGATTAGCGACTATTTGCGCCGTGCCGTTGCAAATGGCAATGATATGGAAGCGCGTGAGAATATGGCTTATGCACAGTTTTTGGCAGGTATGGCATTCAATAATGCCTCTTTGGGTTACGTTCATGCCATGGCACATCAGTTAGGTGGTTTTTATGATTTGCCGCATGGTGTTTGCAATGCAGTATTGCTGCCACACGTACAAAAATTCAATGCAAAAGTATCTGCATCTCGCCTGAAAGAGATTGCTGCTGTAATGGGAGCTGATATTGCCAACTTGAACGATCGGCAGGGTGCAGAAGCCTGTATCCAAGAAATCAGCAAATTAGCAAAAGATGTCAATATTCCGGCGGGGTTGTCCGAATTAAGTGTCAAAATTGAAGACTTGCCAATGTTGGCAAGCAATGCGTTAAAAGATGCTTGTGGTTTTACCAACCCGATTCAGGCATCACACGAAGAGATTGTGGCTATTTTTAAAGCGGCAATGTAACTCGATGAATATTGCCATTTATATGGCAATATTCAAGAAAGAAATCACTTTCTCAAACACAGAGCTAGACCCGCTACTTGAAGACGCTCAGTTTTTTTAAGGTGTATTAAATAGCTTGGAGATACAACGCAATCGCTATTACAACTTATCCATCGCCATAAATCCGGCGAGGCAGGTGGCGTTTACTCTGTCTGTTCGGCACACCTCTGAGTATTGGAAAATGCCATCTGGTTTGCCAAAGAGACAGGAACCACCGTATTGATTGAAGCCACATCGAATCAAGTCAATCAGCCCGGCTGTGTGCGGTCGCTGAACATAGCTGGCAGGAACACGGTGGCGAAGTGCCTGTCTACGTGATTTATCCCCTCAAGCCCTGCCCATCACGCCGGAGTAAATTGAACGACGTGAATTGAAAAAGAAGTTGCAACGGGTTGAAATGGAGAATGAAGCATTAAAAAAAGCCTCAGCACTCTTGATGTTGGACTCCCTGAACAGTTCTCGTTAATCGAGCAATTCAGGGTGCTTTACCTTATTCTTTGGCTGTATGCCTTTTCTGCAATTGGCGGATGATACAACTGAGATCCAAATCTTGATCTTGTAATAAAACCAGCAGATGGTAAATCAAATCAGCAGCTTCGCTGGTCAGTTCTTCCCGATCATTAACTGTAGCTGCCAGTGCGGTTTCTATGCCTTCCTCACCGACCTTTTGGGCAATCCGCTTTGTGCCGCTGGCATACAGACGGGCAGTATAAGAGCTAGCCGGTGGGGCATTTTTCCGGCTTGCCAGTAGTTGTTCGAGTTGGTAGAGGAAGCCCCATTCAGTTTGCGCTGGTGCAAAACAGCTCTCGGTTCCTGTATGGCAGGTTGAGCCAATCGGATTGACGAGGGCGAGCAGGGTATCGTTGTCACAATCGGGATAGATATCAACCAGATTCAGGAAGTGGCCGGAACTTTCGCCCTTTGTCCATAACCGCTGTTTGGTGCGGGAAAAAAAGGTGACTTTACCGGAATCCAGTGTGGCATTAAGTGCCTCTTTATTCATGTAACCCATCATTAGCACCACACCGGATACAGCGTGCTGGACGATAACGGGCATGAGATTATCCACTTTTTTCCAATCCAGTTTTTCGATTTGCTGTGCTGTTAACATGTTCTAACCTCGACACCCTGTGTAGCAAGATATTGCTTGAGCTCACCGATATTGATGATCTGTTTGTGAAATACGGAGGCAGCCAAGGCACCGTCAACATTAGCCAGTTTAAATGCATCCAAAAAATGTTCTGGCGTACCCGCACCGCCGGAAGCGACCAAAGGGACGGAGCAGATATCCCGAACCAATTTCAGTTGGGTAAGATCATAGCCATTGCGGACACCATCCTGATTCATCATGTTCAGGACGATTTCACCCGCGCCACGTTGCTGTACTTCCCTGACCCAATCCCGTGTTTGCCATTGTGTTGCAGTTGTGCGTTTTTCATCACCAGTAAATTGATAGACCCGATAGCTGTTGCTATTTTCATCAAACCACGTATCAATGCCGATTACTACACATTGAACGCCATAACGATCGGCCAACCGACTGATTAATGAAGGATCAGCCAGAGCAGGGGAGTTAATCGAAATTTTATCGGCACCAAATGATAAAATCTGGCCAGCTTCTTCGGTAGTTTTGATACCTCCTGCGACGCAGAATGGAATATCGATCACTTCGGCGACTTTCGCCACCCAGCTTTTATCTACCACACGACCATCTGAAGAAGCGGTGATGTCGTAAAAAACGAGTTCATCAGCTCCCTCTTGGGCATAGCGCTGTGCAAGTGGAACGATATCACCGATGATTTCGTGGTTACGGAATTGTACTCCCTTGACCACTTGCCCATCACGAACATCAAGGCAAGGAATTATGCGTTTTGCCAACATTGGATAGCCTCCGTCAGTGTGAATTTTCCTTCAAGTAATGCCCGTCCGACGATAACGCCCGCAACGCCAGTCGTCGGTAAGAGAGAAATATCAGCGAGGTTGCCGATCCCGCCCGATGCCTGAAATTGAATCTGTGGATAGTGCTGACTGATCTCCTGATAGAGTGCGATATTAGAGCCGTTTAGTGTGCCGTCACGGGAAATATCGGTACATAAAACATGTTTCAGCCCAACGGGGAGATATTGCTCAACAATCTGCTCAAGAGTGGTATTACTGTTTTCCTGCCAGCCACTGATGGCGATTTGTTTAGCGCCATCTGTACTGATGCGGATATCGAGTGCCAGTACAATTGATTCTGCACCATAACGCTGAAACCATTGCTTGACTAATTCCGGCTGTGTGATCGCGGTTGAACCAATCACAACCCGACTAGCTCCGGCCTCAAGGAGTGATTTGATATCGTTTTCCGAACGGATTCCACCGCCCACTTGCACTGGAACAGAAACGCCAGCCAGCAATTCACGCAGCAAGATCATCTGGCGCTTGGTGGGATCTTTCGCGCCGGTGAGATCTACGAGGTGCAGCAACTTAGCGCCTTCTTTTTCATATTGTTGCAGGTAGGACAAAGGTGAATTGCCATAAGTCCGTTGCTGGTTGTAATCCCCTTGATGCAAACGCACCACATTGCCATCAATTAAATCTAATGCGGCGATAATCATACAATTACATCTCCAAAAAGTTTTTCAGTAGTTGTGAACCTGCTGTGCCAGAGCGTTCAGGGTGAAACTGCACACCAAAAAAATTGTCTTTTGCAATGGCACTGCTGAAGGAATTGCCATATTCCGTTTGGGCAATGGTGTATTCACCGACAGGCAGAGCGTAACTATGAACAAAATAAAAATGGGCATTGTCTTCAATATGGCAAAACAGGGGATGTCCGGCCTGCGCTTTTACTTGATTCCAACCCATGTGGGGTAATGGCAGGCCGGCGGTCGCCATTTTTTTGACGGGGGCATCAATTAATGCCAGCAAGGAGACATTATCGTTTGTTTCACTATTGCTTTCTTCACTGATTGCCGCCAGAAGCTGCATGCCGAGGCAAATACCCAGTACGGGTTGAGTGAGTGAAATAATCAGTGGGATCAGTTGCCGTTGCTGGAGTTGATCCATTGCGGCCATTGCTGTCCCTACTCCCGGCAGAAACAGTTTATCGGCTGATCGCACAATATCCGCATCCAGACTGACGATGGGATCATAACCCAACCGGCGGATGGCATAAGTAACAGAGGCAAGATTGGCACAGCCTGTATCCAAAATAACAACTTCCATCATAATATTCCCTTATAGTACGCCCTTAGAACTGGGCAGAACATCACCTTCTATGCGAATGGCCTGCCGCAATGTCCGACCAAAGACTTTGAACAGGCTTTCTGCCCGATGATGATCATTCTTACCTTTGGTTTTCAGGTGTAAGGTGCATCCCATCGTATAAGAAAGTGAACGGAAAAAGTGTTCGATCATCTCAGTACTTAAATCTCCAACACGCTGATGTTTAAACTCTGCTTTGTATTCGAGATGGGGCCGACCGGAAATATCCAGAGCACAGCGGGCGAGGCATTCATCCATCGGTAATGTGAAGCCAAAACGGGCAATGCCGCGTTTATCGCCCAATGCTTGCTTCAGAGCTTCACCTAAGGCCAATCCAGTATCTTCAACGGTGTGGTGATCATCAATACAGAGATCGCCCTTAACCTGTATATTCATGCGGAAACCGCCGTGGGTGGCAATCTGATCCAGCATGTGATCAAAGAAACCCACGCCAGTATTGATTTCGCTTCTACCTTCGCGATCCAGCCAGATATCGATATTGATACCAGTTTCTCTGGTTTTACGTTCAACGCTGGCATGACGATCTTTGTGGGTCAGTTGCTCACAAATCGTTGACCAACCAAGTGATTGGGCTTGATAGAGAATTCCTTTAATTCCCATGTTTTCAGCCAATTGTAAGTCGGTTTCCCGATCCCCGATAACGTAACTGTTTTTCATATCTACCATGCCTTCTGTTAGATATTTTTCCACCAACCCGAGCTTGGGTTTGCGGCAGTTGCAATTGTCTTCGGGTTTGTGAGGACAGATCATAACTTCTTCAAACTGAATGCCTTGCGAAGTGAAAATTTGCATCATCAGTGCGTGTGGTGGCTCAAAATCGGTCTGGGGGAAGCTATCAGTCCCCAATCCATCCTGATTGGTGATCATGACCAGTTTGTAACCCGCTTTTTGCAGGGATAACAGGGCAGGGATCACACCAGCTTCAAAGGCCAATTTATCAAGGCGATCGACTTGGTAATCGGTCGGAGGTTCTGTGATTAACGTTCCATCACGGTCAATAAAAAGCAGTTTCTGGCTCATGGATTTTCAGCTTCCTTTAGTGGTTGAGTTTGGCTACCAAGAGCAGCGATGGCATTGACCAACTGTTTACACTCATTTCGGCTACCAATGGTGATACGCAGGCAATTATTTAGTCCCGCTTGTTTTCGCTGATCACGCAAAATGATCCCTTGTTCCCACAATGCCCTGAATACGATTTCCGCATCGGTAAATTTCACTAAAAGATAGTTGGCTTCGCTCGGAAACACTTTTTCGACCATTGCCAGTTCATTCAATGTCTGCTGGAGATAAGTCCGGTTCTTGACCACTTCCTCTACACGATCTTTCATTATATGAATGCCTGCTCCTGTCAGTGCCTGCGCAGCGATGTCTGCCACAGGTATAGCAAGTGGATAAGGAGCAATCACTTTCAACATTAGCGCGATAATATCGGGAGAAGCCAGCGTAAATCCACAGCGTAGTCCTGCCAGTGCGAAAGCTTTCGAGAGGGTTCGCAAAATCACCAAGTGCGGATAGTCTCGCAGCCAGCGGGTGGTAGTATGTTGCGGACAGAATTCGATATAGGCTTCGTCAATGGCAACAATGGCACGGTTACGAGCTAGTTCAAGGATCTGGCGCAGCGCCGCAGGAGCAATCAGATTACCCGTGGGATTGTTGGGGCTACAGATATAAATCAGTTTGACGCGATCCAGATTATTTTCGATGGCGGTAATGTCCGGCTGCCAGTCAGCACGGGTGGGGATCTTTTTCTGCTCTACACCAAAGGTTTCTGCACTGACACTGTACATGCCATAAGTGGGAGGGCAGAACAGTACGGCGTCTTTTCCCGGCTCACAGAAAACGCGGATCAATAGTTCAATGGATTCGTCGGCGCCACGGCTGACAAGGACTTGATTCGGTTGCAGACCAGCATAATCTGCATAGCGCTGGATTACGGAGGCAGGCTGGCATTCGGGGTAGCGGTTGAGCGTTTTTTCGCTGAACTGAAAATCAGGTGCGATGGGATATTCATTAGCATTTAACCAGATGTCACCTTTGCCACCTAAACGGCGGGCAGACATATAAGGGACTAATTTGCGGACATTTTCTCTTGCCAGTGAATTGACATTAAAAACAGTACTCATCATTGCTCCTTATCTTAGTTATTCAACATCTGAGTTATTCAGGGCAGCTATGCGTAATGTGACGGCATTTTTGTGCGCGGTGAGTTGTTCTGCCTGCGCCAGTGTTTCGATGATTGGAGCGAGGCTTCTTAATCCTTGCGGTGTAATTTGCTGAACCGTCATTCGTTTCAGGAAATCTGCCAGACCGAGGCTGGAATAGGTTGAAGTATAACCATAGGTCGGCAAGACGTGATTGGTGCCTGAAGCATAGTCTCCTGCGGATTCTGGCGACCAGTCTCCGAGGAAAACCGAACCTGCGCTGGTGATTTTTTCCACAAGCTGCTCAGGCTGACGGGTTTGGATAATTAAGTGTTCAGGGCCGTATTGATTGCTGATCGCTACACATTGGGTCAGATTGTCAGTGACGATAATCCGGCTGGATTGCAGAGCCTGAATCGCGATTTGCTGGCGTGGCAGGGCCGTAAGTTGGGTTTCGATTTCACGGATCACCTGCTCGGCAAAAATTTCGTCAGGTGTGACCAGCACGACTTGAGAATCAGGGCCATGCTCTGCTTGTGAAAGCAGATCTGCTGCCGTAAATGCGGGATTGGCTCCACTGTCCGCTATTACCAGTACTTCTGATGGACCTGCTGGCATATCTATGGCTGCACCGTCGAAGCGCTGACTCACTTGCCGTTTAGCCTCTGTTACCCATGCATTACCCGGGCCAAAAATCTTGTCCACTTTAGGAACGGATTCTGTGCCAAAAGCCATTGCTGCGATGGCTTGTGCGCCGCCAACCTGAAATATTTCGTTAATCCCGCAGAGCTGTGCGGCATAGAGAATTTCATCGGCAATCGGGGGTGGGGAGCACAGAATAACGTTACGGCACTCTGCGATGCCAGCGGGTATTCCCAGCATTAATACAGTGGAAGGCAGAGGCGCAGAACCTCCGGGAATATATAACCCCACAGAATCGATTGGGCGTGTGACTTGCTGGCAGCGAACACCCGGCAGGGTTTCAACCTCAATCACAGCGGGTTTTTGGGCTTCATGGAACAGGCGAATGTTATTCATGGCCTGCTGCATAGCCTGTTTGATTTCTGGTGTCAGGCGGCTGGCGGCTGCGTTAACTTCACTTGTAGAAAGCGGGATAGTATCGATTGTTGTTTTGTCGAAGCGTTGGCTGAATTCCTGCAATGCTTCATCGCCGTTGGCTTTGACCGTTTCCAGAATCTGTTTTACCGTGCGGGAAATATTTTCTGAAGCGACGACAGCAGGGCGTGTCAGCAACGCTTTTTGCTGTTCTGGTGGGCATTCCTGCCAGCGGATAACGGTCTTAAAATTGATACTCATTAAGATTACTCCATCATTTTTTCAATCGGTAAAACCAAAATGGAACTTGCGCCCAGAGACTTAAGTTTTTCCATCGTTTCCCAGAATAGGGTTTCACTGCTGACCATATGCATGGCTAGACGGTTCTGTGCCCCCGCCAGTGGTAAAATGGTGGGACGTTCAGCACCCGGAAGTAACGCGATAATTTCTTCCAGTTTGTCGCTTGGAGCATGTAGCATGATATATTTGGATTCACGCGCCTGAATAACGCCTTGGATGCGGATCATCAGCTTGTCGATGAGTTGTTGTTTGGCTTCCGGCATCTCACCATCGCGTTGGATCAAGCAGGCTTTTGAGCGATAGATGACTTCAACTTCCCGCAGACCGTTGGCTTCCAGTGTGGCGCCCGTTGAGACCAAATCACAGATAGCATCAGCCAATCCTGCTCGGGGAGCGACTTCAACTGAACCGTTGAGAAGGCAGGATTTGAAGGGAACGCCTTTTTTATCTAAATAACGTTTCAGTAAGTGTGGGTAAGACGTGGCGATACGGGAGTTTTGCAGGCATTCCACGCCGGTATAGTCATAGTCGAAAGGAGCGGCAAGGGAAAGACGGCAATCACCAAAATCAAGACGGCGCAATGTGTTATAACGGGGATCCTCCCCTTGCGCCCGACGGTTTAATTGTTCTTCTTCAAGTACGTTTTCACCGATAATGCCTAAATCGACAACACCATCCATAACAAGACCCGGAATATCATCATCGCGGACACGCAGAATGTCGATGGGCATATTTTCTGCGAATGCAATCAGGCGCTGTTGCTGCAAGTTGATTTTGATGCCACAGCGAGCCAGTAGTGCACGAGAATCATCACTGAGGCGGCCGGATTTCTGCATGGCTATCCGTAAGCGTGTTTTATCTAGCATGTTATGTTTTACCCTATCTCAATATTCAATATATAAATCGTATAAATTGGCAATAAAAAAAACCCTCGGAAAATCTTCCGAGGGTTTTTTTATCGTACTCATGCCACCGGAAGACTTGCTAAATGTCTTCCAGCACACAACAGCCTGAAAGACTAGTCAGGATGATGGTGATGATGGTGGTTAAATTGAATACGGTTCATAATATGTGAGTTCTCTATCTGTTTTTTAATATATGTTTGCGAACGAGGATTGGTTGCTTACCGTTTAACCTATATGATTTTGTGTATGAAAAGCAACTTTTTTTTCAAAGAAGCTGTTTGTGTTTTTCTAATTGTTTGTTTTATAAATAAAACGGGTGTTGTCGTTAAGGCAATATGCAGATAGCCTGAAGAATCATATCGGTCCTGGGGAGAGTTATGGTGAAAAAAGTTTCCATCATCGGATTGGGTTGGCTGGGAATGCCGTTAGCGCAAATTTTGCAAGGCTATGGTATGCAAGTGGTCGGTAGTAAAACAACAGCGGATGGTGTCGAAGCGGCACGTATGTGTGGTATAGGTTGCCATTTATTGAATCTGACCCCTCAGATAATCTGTGAAGCGGATGATCTTGAGCAGCTGATGTCAGTGGATGTACTGGTGCTAACACTACCTGTTAGCGGTATTGCGGGGGGTGGAGAAGGATATGTCAAAGCGGTGCAGTTAATTGTCGATACTGCGCTTTCGCATTCGGTTCCTCATATTATTTTCACCAGCTCAACTTCAGTTTATGGCTCGTCTGTCGGCCATCTGAATGAAGATGCTCCGTTATTTCCTGAGACGCGATCTGCCAAGGCGCTGGTTGAATTGGAAAACTGGCTGCATCGACTGCCAAATACTTCTGTTGATATCGTGCGTTTGGCAGGTTTGGTCGGCAGTGGTCGCCATGCAGGGCGTTTCCTTGCGGGGCGGAAAGCGATTGAGGGTGGAGAAAAGGTGGTCAATCTAGTCCATCAGGATGATGTTATTTCTGCTATTAAACGCCTTATTGAGCAGCAGAAAGGAGGGCATATTTATAATCTGTGTGCGCCAGAACATCCGAAAAGAGAGAAATTTTATTTGCAGGCCAGCCGTCAGCTCGATTTGACTCCGCCAGAGTTTCTACAGTCAGAGGTTCAGGGAACAGCGGGTAAAGTTGTTGACGGTAGCCGTATTTGTCGGGAACTAGGTTTTGAGTATCAATTCCCAGATCCCGGCAGAATGCCAATGAGCTGATGATCAGCTTATTTCAATCATAACGATTTTTTGAAACGCTGGTCTTTCGGTTAGTAATTGATACCAGCGTTCCAAATTTGGCAGAGATGGACGCTCTATCTCGATGTTTAGCCACGGATAGACCAGTGGCGCGAGGGCGATATCCGCCATGCCAAATTTATCACCGGAAAGGTATTTTTGCTTACCCAGCATGTCATCGACAATTTTCAGCAGTTTTTCTATCTCTTTTAATATCTGGGCAATCACTTTCGGGTCACGCTGATCTTCTGGTGTTCTGACAATGTTAATCATAAGTTGTTTGATTGGCGGGAAGAAATTGCAGCCGACCCAATCCATCCATTGATCAATTTTGGCTCTTTCTTGAAGATTGGCAGGATAAAGACTATTTTCGCCGAATTTTGCCGAAATATAGCGCACAATCGTGTTTGATTCCCATAAGATAAAATCGTCTTCCTGCAAACAGGGAATGACGGCATTGGGATTCATGAGCAGGTATTCTGGAGTATTAAGTTTGCCAAACTTACCACCAACATCAATTTGCTGATATGGCACGTTTAACTCTTCCAGACACCAAGTGACTTTTTTTACGTTTGATGAGCTTTTACGGCCCCAGATTGTCAGCATCATTCTTTCCTTAATATCAGGTTATTTTGAGTCATCGATAATATGATAATAAATTCATTCGGGTAACAAGAAAATCTTTACGCTTATTGGGTTGGAGTCTTATCTCATAACATCCTATATTAATAGAGCTTTTATATTCTGGTTGTAGACAAAAAGGGCGGGCTATGATGAAAAAAAGACGGCAAGTACAGATAATCAAATCTTTTACTGTTGGCTTGGGTATTTTTTGGTTGATGGGTGTCAACACATACGCAATGGATGAACCCGCAGCACCTGAAATTGATGCGAAATCCTATATATTGATGGATTACGCCAGTGGAAAAATTCTGGCATCCCATAATCCCGATGAACGGCTAGATCCAGCGAGTCTGACAAAGGTGATGACCAGCTATGTTGTTGGTCAGTCGATTAAGTCGGGAAAGATTTCTACAGAAGATCAGGTAACCGTAGGTAAAGATGCTTGGGCAACCGGCAATCCGGCGCTTAAAGGGTCATCCCTGATGTTTTTGAAACCGGGTGATCGGGTCAAAGTCATTGATTTGAACCGTGGCATTGTGATCCAATCTGGCAACGATGCCAGTATTGCCCTTGCGGATTATGTAGCGGGCAGTCAGGATGCTTTCGTTGATTTGATGAATAAATACTCTAAAACTCTGGGGCTGGAAAATACCCATTTCAAGACTGTTCACGGTCTGGATGCTGCGGGACAATACAGCACTGCTCGTGATATGGCGCTCTTAAGTCAGGCTATGATCCGTGATGTGCCAGAAGAATATGCTCTAAATAAAGAGAAAGAATTCACTTTCAATAATATCCGTCAACCTAACCGCAATCGCCTGTTGTGGAATCAGAATATGAATGTGGATGGTGTAAAAACCGGACATACCAGCGGGGCAGGATATAACCTTGTTGCTTCTGCAGCGGAAGGGTCAATGCGTTTGATTTCAGTTGTACTGGGAGCGCCTAGTGATCGAATGCGTTTCTCTGACAGTGAAAAGATCCTGTCATGGGGATTCCGTTTTTATGAAGCCAGTACTCCGCTTAAAGCCAGTGACACACTGGTGACAGAAAGAGTATGGTTCGGTACGCGTTCAGAGGTGGCTTTAGGTGTAGAAAAAGATACGGCCGTGACGGTGCCGCGAGGTCAAGCGAATAACCTGAAAGCCAGTTTTACGCTGACCCAAACTTCACTTGAAGCGCCATTGGCGAAGAATCAAGTTGTGGGCACTGTGAATTTTTCGTTGAATGATAAGGTTATTGATCAACGTCCTTTGGTTGTTAAAGAAGCCGTAGAAGAGAGTGGATTTTTTGGGCGTATTTGGGATTTAATTGTGAAGACTGTCAGCGGCTGGTTTAACTCAATTTTCGGATAGGGAAATAAACGAAATAGCCGGAAATATTGAAGATGTATAGTCTTCGGATAAATAGGAAAATGCCAGTCAATTGTGAGGTTGGCTGGCATTTTTTATGGGGCTGTTGTTATAGAAAACTGCTCCTGAGCCTTGATTACATGACTGAGTAAACAGCCGCAGAAATGGCAATTAATCCTGTCACAACCACAAAGACATTGCTTGGTTTACCAGCATATTTGCGCATGGCTGGCACTTTGTGAATAGCGTACATTGGCATGATGAACAAAATCATGGCAATTATTGGCCCACCCAGGGATTGGATGATGTCTAGGATACTCGGGTTAAGAGTAGCCACGATCCAGGCGCTGACTAACATAAAGAGGCTAGTGATACGATTCAGTGAATTATGCTGAATAGTTTTGCCTTGTGTGCTAAGAGCCTTGTTCACGATACCGTTGAAACCTTCGCGAGCACCCAGATAGTGACCGAGGAACGATTTGGTAATTGCAATGAAGGCAATGAGCGGAGCAATGTATTCAATCGTTGGTGCACTAAAATGGTTGGCCAGATAGGACAGGATAGTAATATTCTGTGCTTTTGCTTCTGCCAGATTTTCCGGTGACAGACTCAGTACGCAACTGAAAACAAAGAACATGACGGTAATCACCATCATGATGTGAGCATAACCCAGAATGCGCGAACATTTTTTCTCCGCATCTTCACCGTACTCTTCGCGTTTTGCTACGGCAAATGCAGAGATGATTGGAGAATGATTGAAAGAGAACACCATGACAGGAATAGCCAGCCACAGAGTAAACAGCAAACCATGACCGCTTGTGGAAGACAGCGCATTCTCCAGTGACAGGGTATCGAAGATTGTGGTATTCCAGTGTGGGATTAAATACAGCGCTAGCAGCATCAGAACTGCGACAAATGGGAAGACCAGTACGCTCATTGCTTTGACGATAAATTGCTCACCGAAGCGAATAATGCTCATCACACCAAGGATCAGTACCAGTGCCAGCAATGCGCGCGGTGGTGCGTTCATATGTAACTGGTGAGTAATAAAGCTGTTTACGGTGTTGGTCAGTGCAACACTATAAACTAGTAAGATAGGATAAATTGCAAAGAAGTAGAGGATAGTGATCAGGAAACCTGCGACTTTACCGAAATGCTCTTCTACCACGCCGGTGATATCTTCGCCATTCTTTTTGCCGGACAAGACAAAACGACACATTCCACGGTGAGCAAAAAATGTCATCGGAAGTGCAAGTAGTGTCATGATGATGAGTGGAATTAAACCACCAATACCGGCGTTTATGGGAAGAAACAGAACTCCAGCACCAATGGCAGTGCCATATAACCCCAACATCCATACAGTGTCTGATTTACGCCAGGTAGTATAATCGCTTTTGCCGGAAGCAGCAGAGGCTGCGATAGAACCTGATTGAGACGTGTCCATAAATATCTCCGAAATAACGCAGTAAAGTAAAATTTAAAAATTGCTAAACCCGCACATTAATAAAATGCACGAGTTGGATTCTATTTATATGAATAATAAGTTGTTAGATATTGTTCTGACGTCTATCTAAACGTTTGTTACTACATTAATAAACTGACCAAAATATAGTCAGCTAAAGCAGAAGAGTTGAAATCCTGCTGTACTTTATTTTTGATGTTGAAATCAAAAAAATAAACCCTAGTCTTTTGGTAGGGAAAATATAGTTATTTTCAGTGAAATGTACCGTGATCACTCTCGCAATTGCAAGATTTATATCTAAAAATTAATATGTTATAAGGTTTTACGAAAGTGTTAATTAAATATTACATAAAATGAAAAAGAAAAGTTAAGGAAATGAACTTGATTATTTTAATTTTAAATTTTTATATTCTACTCACAATAACCATACTGTAATTCACATATTAACGATATTAAATGTGAAAATATTTTTTAGTCTAAAATAGTATCGTAAATATAATCTTTGATATTTTTAAATATAAAAATCCAATCGAGATTAATATTATCTTGTTGAAATAAAAAGAAAATATTTAATAATTCAGTTTGTGATGAATATTTGCTCTCTGTGTTTACATCTTTGCTTTTATTGATTATGTATTAATGATTTTTTTGATTTAAACAATCGTAGTGCAAAAAATTTGTCAGTCAAATTTTGATTTATAAAGAAACAGTAATCATATTATCGCTATATATTGTTAAATATAATGAAGCATTTTATTCTGTCGATTAATTTGCTTGCACCTTGTAAATGAAATGTTAATAAATAATTTGGGTAAAATAAAGCCTTAAACTAGCCGCGATAATGAGGCTTAAGGTAGATTTACCTGAATTTAAGGCTTCAAAAATAAAGTTCAAATATTCAACAGCAGTTTATTTGTAGCATAAATATCCAGTGGCATATTGCCGTTGGGTTAATTTTTTATCCATCCTTTCCGGATGAAAAATGCACAGCAGAATTGGTAAAGGCGAATGAGTTTACTGTGCCAATACTCACCATATAAGCGCCAGAATATTTGCGAAAAAGCACAACCCATCAAGCTGACTAGAAATGCGCCGATCATATCTATTGGCCAATGAACCCCTACGTAGACTCTGGCCCATACAATCACGCAGGCGATGATCATCAGGCATAAACCTGACCGGATACGATGCCAGAAGGTAAATGCTAACGCGAAGGTAAAGACTGCTGTACCGTGATTACTGGGAAAAGAGGCTGTAGGGGCATGATAGAGAAAATTATAACCAAAACCTTCTACAAACGGCCGGGCGTGTGGAACAAATGTTCCGATGATATCCGAACAGGCTATTGCAAAGGCAAAAGCAATACAGGATTTACTGACAACAATACGTTGATGTGAGATGGCTTTTTCTTCTCCCCAAAGCCAGCAAACAGCTAATGTTATGGGGAAAATAAACACAAGATATTTTGCTACAAAGATCGCCAGTAAAATCATTGCAGGTGATGAATCCGGTGTTGCATTGATAAAAGTAAACACATTGTGATTAAGTTGTTCTAGCAAAGTAAGCCTCACAAGCGTGATATTGACGCAAATATGATAAACGAGCGTTATCAAGTCATTGTTAAAAATAGTAATTTTATAATGCGATTCAGTAAAGGATTTTTGCTTTAATTCACCATGATATTTAACGATTGTTGATGCTAAGTGAGTAAATAATATGCCGATGATAGCAAAAAAAGGTGATTTAGATGCCCTCTGTACTGTAGATAACACAGTGACAAATAAAAAAACCCGATAGTCTTTAACCAAAATGGGTGACTATCGGGCTCCTCAATATGGGGACATCAAAGAAAAGCAGTGGCATTAATTCAGACTGCGTAATGTGATGAAAGTTCTCATTGTTGAGGAAAAAATTACAGATTTTTTTCAATTCAGTGGATATGTGGATCTTAGTCAATATTATGAGCCTGCCACTATCCAGAAGAAAGCATCGATATTTCTGGCTGGATAGTGAATTTTATGGTTATTTGTACAAGTTCAGATGTTCTTTAGCGTAAGCTTCAAAATCAGTAAAGCCGCCGATATGTTTCTCATCAAGGAAAATCTGAGGAACGGTTTCAACGGGTTTCCCCACAGTTTTTGACAAGTCGTCTTTGGTGATGCCTTCAGCCCAGATATCAATATAGCGGTAATCAAAGTCGTCGCGCTCTGCTTTTAATTTTTCAGCCAATTCTTTGGCGCGAACGCAATATGGGCAACTTGGGCGACCAAAAATGACAGTATACATACAAACTCCTTAGTGGTAATAATCGTGAACTTCATAGATTGTCATCTGGGGTTACTATGCCTGTAAGCGTCGGCAAAAAAAAGCAGGAATTGCCTTTTGTTCTAATTTGTCCTGCCGATAGAAGGGATTCAGGTATGATAGCCCTTCTATAAGAGGCGGAGAGTCTATTTTATCAGGCTCAGAAGGTAGAAAGTCATGAAGAAAATCTCAACAAAAGAGATGAGCTCGTTGTCAGATATGCCAAAGCTGGTTATTTTATTAGAAGTATTGGGAATCGGCTTGTTGGTTTTGGCGTATTTGTCGATAACTGATAGCATAATTCTATCACCTTTATTAATGACGACAGAAGCGCACATTGCTATGATCTTATTGGGTATAGGTTGCTTGATACCTGCAGCTATCCATATTATCTGGCGTGCAGTCTATAATCTTTCTTTTTTAGGAATTGATCATAAGAAAGTAGATAAAAATCATCTGACTGGTTCTGATGATGAAAAAACAAAATAGGTTAATTATTGATCTTGTTGCTATTGGCAAGGTGTTTCCTTCAGATAGCATGTACAACTTTTTGGTCATATGAGGTTGATTCGATGGATTCTATGGTTGTTCCAAATTTGGTAACATTGCGTAACTGGCTTGAACGCCTCAAAATTTCTTATTTTGAGAGTGATTCAAATTCGGTCTTGCATTTGCCTCATATGCAGAACATTGATGGCCTGTTTGATGCCAAGATTGATCTGTTGGGTGACGTAGTGCTGTTTTCTGCTCTGGCAGAAGTCAGGCCAACGGCGATAATTCCATTGGCTGCAAACTTGAGCCAGATTAATGCGAGTTCCCTCACTGCCAAAGTGTTCCTTGATATTCAGGACGAAAACTTACCGAAGTTGATAGTTTGTCAGGCATTTCCTATTGCCGCTGGTATGACTTTCCCGCAGTTTTCCCATTTCTTGCAGCAAAGTGAGGAGCAGATTGCCAATGTGATTTTTGAAATTCACAGCAATAATTTCCTTTATATTAATAATGATATGGAAAGCGAGATGGAAGTAGAAGTGGAAGATGAGGAATCATTGGCTTCGACGGAAACATCGACATTTACCTTGCACTAATATTCTTTGATATGGTTTTTTACAATGCAATGTGCGCAGTATACCGCGGGGCATTGTCACTCCTGCCAGTGGCTCAATAAGTCCTATTCACAACAATTATCTGATAAACAACAACATTTACAGCAGCTTTTACGGGAGACGTCAGCAACGTACTGGCTGCCTCCAGTCAGCAGCCTGATCAGTGGATTTCGTAATAAGGCCAAGATGGTGGTAAGTGGCAGTGTTGAACGCCCACAGCTTGGCATGCTTCACCGTGATGGCAGAACGGTGGATCTTTGTGATTGTCCTTTGTATCCACAATATTTTCAGCTGGTATTTGAATCGATAAAAATATTTATCGCTAAAGCTGGGTTGGTTCCGTATAACGTTGCACGTAAAAAAGGGGAATTGAAATATATTCTGCTGACAGAAAGCCGTGCCAGCGGTGAAATGATGCTGCGTTTTGTCCTGCGCTCAGAAACAAAACTGGCTCAGTTGGAACATGCTTTGCCGTGGTTACAGGAACAACTACCACAATTGACGGTTATTTCTGCCAATATTCAACCGACTCATATGGCGATTTTGGAAGGGGAAAAAGAAGTCATTTTTACTGAGCATAAGATGCTGAAGGAAATCTTCAACGGAATTCCGCTGTATATTCGTCCCCGTAGTTTTTTCCAGACAAATCCAGAAATTGCTTCGGCGCTTTATGCGACGGCTGGTCGTTGGGTCAGAGAGCTGAATATCAGCAGCATGTGGGATCTCTTTTGTGGAGCAGGAGGTTTTGGGCTGCACTGTGCAGACAAAGAAACCAGACTGACAGGGATTGAGATTAGTGCAGAGGCCATTGCCTGTGCCAAAAACTCGGCCAAAAGTCTTGGTCTTGAGCAGGTTGAATTTCAGGCATTGGATTCTACACATTTTGCCCTTGATAAAGCGCAACTCCCTGAACTGGTGCTGGTGAATCCTCCTCGCAGGGGAATTGGTAAGGCGTTATGCGAATACCTCAGTCGGATGGCACCTAAATTTATTCTCTATTCAAGTTGTAATGCTGAAACAATGGCAAAAGATATTGCTGCGCTTGAGCAATATCGAATAGAAAAAGTGCAATTATTCGATATGTTCCCCCATACAGAACATTATGAAACGCTGGCGTTACTGATCTTTGATGGAAAGTAACAGGGGATTTAGCTGTATTTGTCAGCGATAACTAATAGTTATCGCTGACAAAAGCAAAAAGCAGATAAATCGTGTGCTGTTGAGTATTTAATGGCGTTGCTCAAATGATAAGGCTCGACGCTCAATTATGCGCATCAGCAGTGTCAGAAGAGCATTTACGCAAAGATAAATGACCCCAGCAGCAACAAATACAGTCACATCATAACTACGCCCGAATTGAAGTTGGCTATATCCCATGATATCCAGCAGTGTGATCGTACTGGCTAGAGAAGTACTCTTGAAAATCAAGACAACTTCATTGGAATAGGAAGAAAGCGCTCGTTTGAAGGCATAAGGCAGCAGAATGCGCATGGAATGGGTTTTTGACATACCAAGAGCCTGACAGGATTGCCATTGCCCAGTAGGGATTGCCCTAACGGCGCCATAAAAAAGTTGGGTTGAATAGGCTGCACTGTTCAAGGCCAGTGTCACCATGGCACATAGCCACGGCTCTGACATGAGTTGCCATAACCAAGGGTACTCTTTTATTGAGGGAAATTGTCCGGGTCCGTAGTAAATCAAGAAGAACTGAACCAGTAACGGCGTTCCGGTAAATAACGTGATATAGCCTTTTACCAATTGGGATAGTATCGGCAACCTCATTGTTAAAATGAAGGTCAGAACCACAGACAGTATAAATGCAGCCAGTAATGCGGTGACAGTCAAGCTTAGGCTAGTTTGCAGGCCAGGTAAGATATCCTTTATATACTCAAACATCGGAAGCACTCCGTTCAAAATGAATGGCGCGCATTTCAAGCCGTTTGAGAATAAATTGGCTCACCAGAGTAATCACCAGATAGATCATGGCGGCAATCACATACCATGTAAATGGCTCCTGTGTGCGAGTCGCGATACTTTTCGTTTGCAACATCAGATCATTAACACTGATCAGTGAAACTAAAGCAGTATCTTTCAGTAGAACCAACCACTGATTGCCAAGCCCTGGCAATGCATGGCGCCACATCTGCGGCATAGTCAGACGAAAAAATATACGGCTTTGACTTAACCCGAGTGCTTGTCCGGCTTCCCGTTGCCCCATTGGGACTGCTTTCAATGCGCCTCGCAGTGTTTGTGATGCGTATGCGGAGTAAAGTAGAGAAAGGGCGATAACACCACAAAGGAAAGGGCTGACATCAAAGTTGTCAATTTCCATCTGGATTCTGAATTGCCAAACAATGAGATTGACATCAAAGCCTTCTGACAGCGTTATGAGAAGCTGTGAACTTCCGAAATAGATAAAGAGGACAACCAGAATTTCAGGCAATCCTCTGATCAATGTGACCCAACAAGAGCCTAAGAAAGCAAAGGGTTTCCAGCCGGCTGATTCCCAAGCGGCAAAAAGCATTGCCAGAATTAAGCCAATGACAAGAGAAGAAACAGCAAGGCCGATGGTAATACCAGCGGCGTTAATTAAAGATTGAAGTTCACTCATTAGGATTCTGTTATTGTTCAAACCATTTTTTATAGATGGAGTTATAAGTACCATCTTGTTTGACTTCAGCCAGTGCTTTGTTCAGCTTATCCAGCAAAGCTGTATTACCTTTACGAACTGCAATTCCTAAACCAATGCCAAAGTAATCTTTGTCAGTAACTTTGTCGCCGACAGAGCCTAATTCTTTATTCTTCTTCAGCCATTCATTGGCAACGGCAGTATCACCGAATACAGCATCAATACGGCCATTTTTCAGATCAAGGATCGCATTCTGATAACTGTCATAAGGTACGGTTTTGATCTCTTTATGCTGTTCCATCAAATATTTCTGATGTGTCGTACCATTCTGTATTCCCACTTGCTTGCTTTTCAGATCGGCAGAATGAGTAAATTTTCCTTTGATGGCAATAAAAACGGCAGAGTTATCATAATAGGTATGAGTGAAATCAACTTGTTTACGGCGGTCGGGCGTAATATCAATGCCTGCCATCAATGCATCAAAACGGCGGAATTTCAGGCTGGGAATGAGGCTATCGAAAGCTTGATTGGTGAATGTGCACTCTGTGTTGATTTTCGCGCAAATAGCATTCGCTAAATCTACATCGAACCCTTGAATTTTATTGTTTGCATCAATAAATTCAAACGGAGGATAGGTTGCTTCTGTAGCAAAGCGCAGCGTTTCTTTTTCTGCTGCGGTTGCAGATGTAGACAAAGTCATTGCGGTTAATAAGGCAGCAAACAATAATTTTTTCATAGTCATATCCTGTAGTTCATGAGCATTATGGTTGATAAATGTTACTGATGCTTGTTTTATGTTCTAACTGACTATTTGTAATGACAGAGCTAGTGTGACAAATAATGAGCAAAGGCTTCTGTTTTGGGTTTTAAAAAATGACTTGCGTCACCTTTTTCAATGATGTGGCCTTTCTCCATATACACAATATGTGTTGCTGCCTTACGTGCAAGTTCCACTTCGTGTGTCACGATAATTTGGGTAATACCAGTTCCTGCCAGTTCTTTGATGATATTGATGACTTGAGATGTAATTTCAGGATCAAGTGCAGCGGTTGGTTCATCAAACAGCAGAATCTGGGGTTCCATCATTAATGCCCGTGCAATAGCGACACGCTGTTGCTGTCCGCCAGACAGGTGTTGTGGAAAACGGTTGGAAAATTCATCCAAACGAAGACGAGCCAGCAGTTTTGCTGCTTTTTCCCGAGCCTGCTGTCTGGGTAGACCTAATACGCGGCAGGGGGCTTCAATCAAGTTATCCATCACAGTTAGGTGTGGCCATAGGTTGTATTGTTGAAAAACCATGCCAACTTTTTGCCGCAGTGTTCGTATTTCCTTGGCGCCTGGCTGCTGTTTGAAATCAAACTGATGTGTTGCCACGCTTAGTTGCCCAGAACGAGGCATCTCCAATAGATTAAGCACTCGCAGTAAAGAGCTTTTGCCAGCACCACTCGGGCCCAACAGAACCACAGTTTCTCCTGATGTACATTCAAAATTGATATCGAACAGGGCCTGATGCGTTCCATAGAAACAATTTATGTTTTTTAATTGAATGCTCATGCGATAAATATGAATAGTTAATAGGTTGGAGGGATATTAATCTCATAAGAATAACTATGCAATAATATCTGCATAAAATTGTTATTATCATCAAATTAGTGACTTAACTAATCAGGCTATCAGCTTTTTTTAGATTATTTTATGTTCTATTTTTGGCTAAATAGATTGATTTTGATGCCAAATAAGTTTTCTTTTTAACCTTTTCATGCATCAGGTAACGCCTAAGCCTGTTGAGTAAAAAATGCAATAAATACGGGCGTCATCAAGCTCAATATAAAACCGTGAACAATGGCTGCTGGTACGATACTTATGCCACCACAGCGTTGTAATATTGGTAATGTAAAGTCTATTGATGCAGCTCCGGTTAACCCCAACGCTGTTGAGCGATAACGATTGATGAGCATCGGAATGAGCAGAATTGATGCCAACTCACGGGCTAGATCATTGAAGAATGCAGTACTGCCAATCACCGAGCCATAAGCGTTAGAGAGTAAAATACCAGAAAGAGAGTACCAGCCATACCCAGATGCGATGGCAAGACCGGTTTTGGTCGGTAATCCCAGTAAAAATGCGGCGATAATGCCACCCAACAGGGAGCTTATAGCGACGACCAGAGCGATAATGGTGCCACGGCGATTCAACAGCGTTTGTTTTAAACTCATTCCGTTATTGCGCAGTTGAATACCAACCAGAAGCAGTAAAAGAATCAAGGCAATTTCACTGGCATGATCGGCAAAATTCAACAATGACCAGTTTGTCAGCCCGAGTAAAAATCCTGATATTAATGCACCACATAACTTGATGGAATCAAAAACCATATGTAATTGAGAAGGCGATTTTTCCTGCTTATTGACTTGAATAATCCACGGATCCCGTTTATCCAATAGGATAAGTGCCAGCAAGTTAGTCGCAAATATGCATAAGAAAAATGTCATCGCATACAGCAGGATAGAGAGTAGATTATTGCCCAGATTTTCCAGCATGGCGAGTCTGACGCCCATCAGGAAGAGAATGACATAAATTATGATATTAAGTAGGTAATGAACTGTGGCCAGCGCCGTTTTATTATTCAGACGAATAAGGTAGCCTAGAATTAATGGTATGAGAACAATTAGCAACCCTGAATACATAACCCATATCCTTATTCAAGAATAAATGTCTTTTATCTGGCTCTATAACTTGAATCAGTCATAAAGACCAATAAAATCATGACAACAATATTTTTACACTAAAATAACAAACAGAATAAAGGGAAACATACTGAAATTCAAGGTGTTTTTTATTATCTAAGGCATTAGGTATCATAAAGAAATTAATTAAATCTGATACGAAAAAGGGGAGTATATGTTCCTGAAACGTGTAGAAATTTCCGGTTTTAACGGTGTTAATTGATTATCACGGATTGGCCGCCACCGTATGACACGTTTTCGTCATTTACGTCCAATTATGGGTGGGTCGGAGTAAGCCCTTAAACGTATTTATTTACGTGTCAGTTGAGAATGGCAGGAAAAAGCCAATTGAACTTAGCAAAACCGCCGTAAACCCATATTCAGTTTGATCCTATAGAGGTGCTGGTCAGAGAGTAACAGCTACGCTACGGTATTGCAGTAGAAAGATGGGTACTAAATGAACTTGTATTAATAGCACGCCACAAATAAGCCATTATTCGTTTGTGGCGTGGGAATTACGAATTTATCTGGTCACTCTTTTTTTGATTTCGAGTCATCTTCCAGAGGAACAATAAGGCTGGCATGGTTGCCTTTGGGGCCTTGATGAATACTGAAGTTCACTTTTTGCCCAGCTTTCAGCGTCCTATAACCATCCATCTGAATGGTTGAATAGTGAGCGAATATGTCATCGCCTCCGCTGGCCGGACAAATAAATCCAAAGCCCTTTGCATTATTGAACCATTTCACAGTACCTGTTTCCATACTTCTTTATCCCTCATATCACGATTTCGGGTTTAGGAGTCACTAAAAATTTCAGGATATGAGCAGATGCCCAGCCAGGGCGGTGCTCATAAAATATACTGTAGTGAAATTCATTACGCCGTCAAGCACAGAAATAACCTCAAGCTGTCTCAAATAGCGAAAGTTTGATATAGATAACGATATCCGATTTTTAGGCGGATTCTTTATCCAGAGATCAAAGAGGGGATAAGCAGAGTGCTTCATGAAGTGATAAAATATATAGCAGTAGAATGAATTAGTTCATACTAAAATTTAGCAGAAAGTTAATACCCAGCGGAAGAACAATGAGTGAGTTTTATAACAGTTTGAAAATTGAAGAATTAATTGAAGATAAAACAGAGCAAACGTTACAGCCACCATCAATGTATAAGGTGATTCTTAACAATGACGACTATACCCCTATGGAGTTTGTGGTTGACGTATTGCGAAAGTTCTTTTCTTATGATGTTGAACGAGCAACGCAACTCATGCTGGATATCCATTACCAAGGTAAGGCAATTTGCGGGATTTATACGGCAGAGGTGGCAGAAACTAAAGCTGCGCAAGTGAATATGTATGCTAAAGAGCACGAGCATCCGTTACTTTGCTCGCTGGAGAAGGTCTGATCTGGCTTACTGATTTTAGGAGGAGGTGCTTATGCTCAATCAAGAACTGGAGCTTAGTCTCAACATTGCTTTTGCCAAAGCAAGGGATAACAGACATGAATTTATGACTGTAGAGCACCTATTGCTGGCGTTGTTAAGCAATACATCAGCGCGAGGAGCACTGGAGGCTTGTAAAGTCGATCTGGTGATGTTACGCCAGGAATTGGAAAATTTTATCGCACAAACAACCCCTTTGTTATCAGAGAATGATGACAGAGATACACAACCTACGTTGAGTTTCCAACGTGTATTACAGCGTGCAGTGTTTCATGTTCAGTCTTCGGGGCGTTCAGAAGTTTCTGGGTCGAATGTCTTGGTTGCTATTTTCAGTGAACAGGAGTCCCAGGCTGCTTATTTACTGCGAAAGCATGATGTGAGCCGTCTGGATATCGTGAATTTCATTTCACATGGAACGCGCAAAGATGAGTCTGATAATGAGTCTCATCACAGTGTCAATCCGATTCAGGAGGAACAGGTGATAAATGAAGATCGACTGGAAAATTTCACTACCAACCTGAATCAATTGGCACAAAAAGGGCAGATTGATCCGCTTGTCGGACGTCAGCATGAATTGGAAAGAACGGTTCAGGTATTATGCCGCCGCCGTAAAAACAACCCTTTATTTGTGGGGGAGTCAGGTGTTGGCAAGACCGCCATTGCTGAGGGGCTTGCATGGCGTATTGTGCAAAAAGATGTTCCTGAGGTTATTAAGGATTGCACAATCTATTCGTTGGATATTGGTTCATTGCTGGCGGGTACTAAGTATCGAGGTGATTTTGAGAAGCGCTTCAAATCTTTGTTAAAAACGTTAGAGCAAGACAGCAAAAGTATTCTCTTTATCGACGAAATCCATACCATTATTGGTGCAGGTGCTGCTTCGGGGGGGCAGGTGGATGCGGCTAACCTGATTAAGCCGCTGTTGTCCAGTGGTCGCATTCGGGTGATTGGCTCAACGACTTATCACGAATTCAGTAATATTTTTGAGAAAGATCGAGCGCTGGCTCGCCGATTCCAGAAGATAGACATTCTTGAACCTTCTTCTGAGGAAACGGTGCAGATTATCAATGGATTGCGTACTAAATATGAGGCGCACCATGATGTTCGTTATACTGCAAAAGCCATTCGTGCTGCGGTTGAGCTGTCTGTGAAATATATTACAGATCGCCACCTGCCGGATAAAGCCATTGATGTTATTGATGAAGCGGGAGCGAGAACAAGATTGGTGCCGGCTAGTCGTCGCAAAAAAACGATTAACGTTGCCGACATTGAATCTGTAGTGGCTCGTATTGCCCGTATTCCAGAAAAAACGGTTTCAGCCAGTGACAAAGATGTATTGAGAACACTGGATGATCGTTTGAAGATGCTGGTTTTCGGTCAGGATAAAGCAATCGGGGTACTGACGGAAGCCATTAAGATGAGCCGTGCCGGATTGGGGCAGGAACATAAACCAGTGGGGTCTTTCCTGTTTGCAGGACCCACGGGGGTCGGTAAGACGGAAGTTACTCTCCAGCTCGCTAAAATGCTTAATATAAAATTACTGCGGTTTGATATGTCTGAATATATGGAACGCCATACCGTCAGTCGTTTGATTGGTGCACCACCAGGTTATGTGGGATACGATCAGGGCGGTTTATTGACAGATGCTATTATCAAACATCCACATTCAGTGTTGTTGCTGGATGAGATTGAGAAGGCTCATCCTGACGTGTTCAACTTGCTGCTACAGGTCATGGATAATGGCACATTGACAGATAACAATGGCCGCAAGGCTGATTTCCGCAATGTGATTCTGGTGATGACAACCAACGCAGGGGTACGTGAGATACAGCGTAAGTCCATTGGTTTTACTGAGCAGGATAACAGCATAGATGGAATGGAAGAGATCAAACGGATCTTCACACCTGAATTCCGTAACCGTCTCGATGGTATCATCTGGTTTGATGCACTTTCCGCTGAAGTCATTCAACTGGTTGTTGATAAATTCATCGTTGAACTGCAAGCACAACTGGATGAAAAAGGTGTTTCTCTGGAAGTAAGTGCAGATGCCCGTCAGTGGTTATGTGATAAAGGCTATGACAGAGCGATGGGCGCACGTCCAATGACTCGGGTGATTCAGGACAATCTCAAGAAACCATTGGCGAATGAACTGTTGTTTGGTTCGTTGATACATGGAGGTTCGGTTAGGATTAATCTTGATAAAGACAAACGGGCACTGATATACGATTTCAAAAGTGCACAAAAGTCGAGTAAAAAGAAATCGGAAGATGCGGTGCTATAAAACAGACCACATTTTAAAGAGTTGTACTGGAAGTTGATAAAAATAGTCGGGTGACACCACAGGTGAATGTCGAAAAAATTATCACCTGTGGTGTTTAAAACAGTATCTAAATCAGCGGCTACGGAAGACGATACGGCCTTTGCTCAGGTCATATGGGGTTAGCTCAACTGTAACCTTGTCTCCAGTCAGGATGCGAATATAGTTTTTACGCATTTTGCCTGAAATGTGAGCAGTAACGACGTGTCCATTTTCCAATTCGACACGGAACATGGTGTTTGGCAGTGTGTCTAACACAGTACCTTGCATTTCAATATTGTCTTCTTTGGCCATCTAATCCTCTAAATGTAACAACCATAGTTTTTAAACGGCAAGATAATGCCGAAAAACCCTCATTATGTAAAGGAATGTCGTATTTTAAACCATCATTTTCCTCATAATGGATATCGACATTCCCGCCGTGAACAGCATAAATCACTAGATTTTGACTATAAATCCAGCATTTGAGCAGCCCAGCATCCTGCCTGCAATGATTGCTCTCTGCATAAGTAAAGATGCTGGAGAAATTCTTTCCTTGGAATATTTTTTGCGCCTAATGATTTCGTATGGTGATTTAGTACCTGACAATCCAATAATTGGCCACCATGATGTAAAAAGTGGTGGTAGAATGCCACAAAAGCACACTTAGATGCATTCTCCATTTTGCTAAACATCGATTCTCCGCAAAATAGCGTACCTACATTAATCCCATATAAACCACCTACAAGTTGGCAGTCATGCCAGACTTCAATTGAATGAGCCAGACCTTCTTGATGTAGAGCCTGATAACCTTTCTGAACATCAGACCCGATCCAAGTGCCTTCTTGCCGTTGGGCACAACCATATATCACCTGATCGAAAGCATAGTTTACCGTAATTTGGTAAGGAAGTTTGCGAATAAAACGACGTAGCGTACGTCCAGTATGTAATTCACCCGGAATTAGAACCGCTCGGGGGTCGGGTGACCACCATAGGGGAAGCTCATCAGGGGAAAACCAAGGGAAAATACCTTCGTGATAAGCTACCCTTAAACGCTCTGCGCATAGATCACCGCCAAATGCTAGTAAACCATTTGGTTCAGCCAGCGCATGGGTTGGATGAGGAAATGCATATGAGTTACCCAGTTGAGCTATCGTCATAAAAATGATTACTCCTGCTCAGGATAGCTCTGTCGCTGATAGAATTGATAGTAACGCCCCTGCTGAGCCAGCAACACATCATGTTTGCCTTGCTCAATGATGCGTCCCTCATCCATAACACAGATACGATCCAAATGCTGTAAACCTGTTAATCGATGGGTAACCACAATCAGTGTCTTGTGCTGGCAACTGTGGCGTAACAGAGACAGAATCTGTTGTTCAGTATCGGCATCCAGCCCCTCTGTCGGCTCATCCAGCAGCATTAATGGTGCATTGTGTAACAACGCTCTGGCAATCCCCAAACGGCGTTGTTCCCCACCGGAAAGCTGGCGCCCACCTTCACCCATCCAACAGTTTAGCTTTTCATTATTGTCTAGCAAGTTCCCTAAACCCACTTGTTTGAGTACGATTACTAACTCATCATCGCTGGCATCCGGTTTGGCTAGCAAGAGGTTTTCACGCAGGGTATGGCTGAAGACATGTATCCGCTGAGGAACGATAGACATCATTGATCGCAGCGTGGTTTCATCATACTGGGAAATAGGTTGTTGATTGAGCTGAATTTCGCCGTGATCAACATTCCATGCACGGCTCAGTAACTGTAAAAGTGTCGATTTACCGCACCCTGTTTTCCCCAATAGTGCGATATGCTCGCCAGATGCCAGGGACAGTGAAATATTCTTCAATACTGGCAGAGGTTGTTCAGGATAGGTGAAATCAATATTTTTTATCTCAAGATTGAGGCTATCAGTCGTTTGTGGCCCATGAGCAGGGAAAGTGACTTCTGGCTCCTGATGCATTAACTGAGAAACACGGGTTGCAGATGAGATAACCTGTCCCATATGCTGAAATGCTACTGTGACGGGTCCAAGAGCTTCGAAAGCAGCGAGAGCACAGAACGCAAATAGAGCTATCAGTGCTCCGGGTTGGCTATGTTCCCCTACACCTGCTGCTG